>JBDSVQ010000001.1:0-15290 GCA_039927135.1 Fimbriimonadales bacterium
CACGACCAGGTTGAAGCGATGACGATGGGGGATCGGATCGCGGTTTTGAAAGATGGGGAGTTGCAGCAGGTGGATACGCCTCGGGAGCTTTATGACCATCCCGCGAACACGTTCGTGGCGTCGTTTATCGGGTCGCCTCCGATGAACTTGGTGACGGTGCCGGTGGAGGAGGGTTCTGCGCGTTTGGGGGAGGCAAAGTTTGTGATGCCGGCTGGGTTTGCGGGTTCGAAGGTCACGATGGGAATTCGGCCCGAGCGGTTGCGTCCGGAGATGAAGGGTATGGCGGTGAAGGGCGTTGTCGACGTCGTGGAGCCTTTGGGGGCAACGAAGACGGTGATCATCAATGTGGGTGGGGCGTCGCTGATTGCGTCGCTCGAAGCGGATGTGAGGGCCGAGGACGGGGAGCCGATCACGCTTTTCGTGCAGCCCGAGCAGGTGCACTACTTCGACTCCGAGACCGGGGAGGTGATCCGATCGGATGTGGCCGTTCAAAAAGAAGGCGCCTGAGCCTGCGCTCGACATTAATCGAAACTTTTATTTATCGGTCCTGCTCGGGCCGGGAGTTCGGCCGACGCCGCTTTCGTGGGTGAATCCCGATGGCAGCAACGGCGCGGTTTCTGGTTTTGCGGCTCCGTTGAATCAGGACAAGAACACCGATTTGCTTTCGGAACCGATCGCGGACGGGTCGTATGTGCTTGCGACGAAAGATCGGAAGACGCTCGTTCAGGCAGACTTTTTCGACCTGGCAGCGGTGCCGCAGTTTCAGCTGCCGGGCGATGCGGCTTCGCAGGCGATGGTGGATCTTAGCGGGGATCGCTTGGCTCGGGCGCAATCGGCAGTTGGATTGGCGACGCTGGTTTTCAAGGGGTATAGCCAGGATGTGTACGAATCGGTACGGTTTCTGCTCGATTGCGGGGCTCGGTTGGCGGACTTGAGCAATGGCGTGGTTGCAGACCCGTTGGCGGAAACGTATCGTTTGCCGAGCGAGATGCGGCAGTCGGCTCCGTTGGACGCGCGGATCGATTTTCGCGATGTTTGCTCTGTCAAGGCGGTTCAGCAGGACGACGGTGTTTGGGTGAGCACTCGTGGGATGGCGAAGTTCAACCTGCCGGAGTATGAGGTTTACGGGGTTGCGACTGCCGAGGCGACGCGGATTGCCGAGATGTTGGTGCTTGCCGGTCAGGAAGCCTTGTTGGGGTCGCCGATGCCGGTCGGAGAGACGGTTTCGACGCCTTTGGGGAAAGTGGAAGTGACGGTTGGCGGAAAGAATCGGAATCTGTGGGGCGACCGGTCCACTACCGAGCTTGTGTTGCGTTAACGGCTTCGGCGAGCAACGCGGCCGCTGTCTTTGCCTGTCGTTCCGTGTTGTCCTTGCCGAAAGTGAAGCGGAGGCCCTCTGCGGCTTCCTTCTCGCTCCGCCCGGCGGCGATGAGGACGTGCGAGGGTTCGACGCTGCCGCTGCTGCACGCCGCGCCGCTAGAGGCTGCGACGCCGAGTCGATCGAGATTTATCAGGGAGACTTCTGCGGAGACGCCGGGGATTCGGAGGTGGGCGTGGGTCGGGAGGCAGGGCGCGCCTTCGCTTGTGAAAATCGCTTGGGGGAGAAGCTTGCGGATTTCGGCGGTGAAGGCTTCTTTTGGACTTGTCGGATTTGTCGAACCTGTCCGACAGACTTCGCCCATGCCCGCTATCGCGGCAACGTTTTCGGTGCCGCCGCGCGCTTCACGCTCCTGCCCACCACCCGCTATTAGCGGCTCGATCTTCACCCCGGCACGGATGCGTAGCGCGCCGACGCCCTTGGGTCCGTACACTTTGTGACCGGAGACGGCGATGATGTCGGCGTCGGGCAGCGGCAGCTTGCCGAACGATTGGATGGCGTCGCAGAAGAGAAGCGCTCCGGCGGCGCGGCACTTCTCGGCGACGCTGTCGACATCCGTGATCGCGCCGGTCTCGTTGTTGGCGTGCATGGCGCAGACAAGGAGAACGTCGTCGGTGACTGCTAGCCGCGTGACGTCCATCGCGCCCGCGGGCGTGGCAGGGACGAACTCGACCGAGTAGCCGAGTTCTCTTAGCTGCTTTTCGCAGTGAAGAACTGCGTGGTGTTCGGCGGCTCCGAACAAGACTCTCTTCCGAGTGCCGTTAACGCCGGCGCGTGCCGCGCCGATGATTGCGAGGACGCAAGCCTCAGTGCCCGACGATGTAAAGATCACCTCTCCTGGCAAGCAGTTCATCGCCTCGGCAACAAACTCGCGCGCGACGTCAATCGCCATCCGAGCCTCGCGTCCGCGGGCGTGTTGGCTGCTGGGGTTAGCGCAATCGAGCCAATGAAGCATTTCTTCCTTGGCTTGAGCGTCGAGCGGCGTTGTCGCCGCGTGGTCGAGGTAGATCACTATCGGACTTGTACTCTCCAACCCTGACCCTCCTCTCGCAAAGCGAAAGCAGGGGAGAAAGAGTTACACCCCGCCGGTTTTGCCGGCGATGACGGGATCAATGCGGAAGCCCGGGCCCATGGATGAACTGATGGTCACACCCGTGATGTAGCGGCCCTTGGAGGTCTGCGGCTTGGCTTTAACCAAAGCGATAAGCGCAGCCACGAGGTTTTCCAACAGCTGGTCGTCGCTGTAGGTCACCTTGCCGATTGACATGTGCACGATGCCGGCCTTGTCGTTTCGGTACTCGATTCGCGAAGCCTGTTTGATCTCGGCGACCGCTGTGGCGACGTCGTCGGTGAGCGTGCCGCTCTTCTTGTTCGGCGTCTTCGGGCCGAGGACACGGCCGATTTTGGCGAGGTTGGGCGCCATTTCGGAGGTGGCGATAAGAACATCGAAGTCTTTGTATCCGCCGGCGATCTTGGCGACGAGCTCGTCGCTGCCGAATTCGTCTGCACCTGCAGCCTCTGCAGCTTTCAGCGCGTCGCCCTTAGCAAGAACGGCAACCTTGCGATTTTTGCCAGTTCCATGCGGGAGAGTGGTAATGCCTCGGACGTTTTGGTCGCTCTGTCGGGAATCAATGCCCAATCGAACGGCGAGGTCCACGGTCTCGGGAAATTTGGCGGTTGCGGTCTGCTTAACGAGCGTGATCGCTTCAGCGAGGTCGTGGGTGGTGAGGCGGTCTCCGGCGGCGCGCGCCTCGGTGTATCGTTTGCCGTGCGGCTTTGTCTTTGCAGTCTTTCTCATGTTGTCTCCTTGGTGGTCCGTGTGGGCTAACGCCCTCCCACGGGAGTTGTTGCGGGTTGATTTTACCTTGAGGTTCGGATATCG
Source organism: Fimbriimonadales bacterium (assembly GCA_039927135.1). GTDB lineage: Bacteria > Armatimonadota > Fimbriimonadia > Fimbriimonadales > ATM1 > JACDEQ01. The sequence goes on from JBDSVQ010000001.1 coordinate 3,261, forward strand.
CCGGGACGGCGATACTACATTTTTCGTACAATAGGTACGGAGGTGCCACATAGTTGGAACGTCATGTAGTAAGCACAAACGCCGCGCCGGCGGCAATCGGCCCCTATAGTCAGGCAGTTTTTGCGCAGGGGAAGTTTTTCTTCATTAGCGGGCAGATCGGGATGAAAGCCGACGGCTCGATGGCTACCGGAATCGAGGACCAAACGAGGCAGGTGATCATGAACTTGCGAGCGATTTTGTTAGCAGGAGGGCTCGACTCAGGTGACCTAGTGAAGACCACGATCTATTTGATGGATATGGGTGATTTCGGGACCGTGAACGACATCTATGGCGAGATGGTAGGCGGCGAGCCTCCGGCTCGGGCCACCGTTCAGGTGTCGGGTTTGCCGAAGGGCGCCTTAGTTGAAATCGATGCGATTGCGATAGCTCGGGTTTAGCTCTCCACCCCAGCCTCCTCCTCTCGCAACCGAAAGGAGGGGGAGAGGTTCTTCATAATTGAACCCATGATCGGGTTTATCGGAATGGGCGTTATGGGCGCGCGGATGGCAGGCCATTTGGCGCGCAGGTACGAGCTTCTGGTGTGGAACAGGACACCTGAGAAGGCCGCGGGGATTGATGGGGGGAAAGTCGCGGAATCGTTGCAAGAGCTGGCGGAGTCGTGCGACGAGATATTTATTTGCGTCTCGAAGACCGAGGATGTTCAAGAGGTTTTGGCCGGGCTGAAGCAGCATTTGCGCGAGAACGCGCTGATCGTCGACCACTCGACGATAGAGCCGAAGGCCGCGAAGGAGATGGCTCGCGAGTTCGGGAGGTTTGTTGATGCGCCGGTCACTGGAGGCGAGAAGGGGGCGATCGAGGGAACGCTGACGATCTTTTGCGGGGGTCGGCAGGAGAACTTCGAACGAGCCAAGCCGTTTATGGAGACGTATGGAAAGCGGGTGCGCAGAGTAGGAGAATCCGGATCGGGCCAGATGATGAAGATGGCGAACCAGATAAGCGTCGTAGGGTGCGTGCTGGCGATGGCGGAAAGCCTGGCTTTTGCTGAGCGTGCCGGTTTGAACATGGAGGAGACGATCGAACTGGTCGGATCGGGAGCCGGCGGATCGTGGTCTCTGACGAACTATGGGCCGAAGGTTCTGGCGCGAGACTGGTCGCCAGGATTTTCGATTGACTTGCAACAGAAAGACCTGCGGTACGCCCTTGAGGCTGCAAATGAGATGGGCTTAGATTTGCCTGGGACGAAGTTGGTGGAGAGCCTATTTGCTTCGTTGCAAGAGCAGGGGCGCGGGGGTCAGGCGACGCCGGCGTTGTTTGAGGTTATCGCGGGCTAGGCAGCACGGTTCGCCGTCATCCACGCCAGCGCGATGTCATCGACGAGGAGGCCGTAACCGCCGTCGGAGTTCGTGCCACCTTGGCGGAGAATGTAGGCGGGGTGTAGCGTGGCGATGCAGATTTCTGCGAATGCGCACTCGAAGATCTTTCCGCGCTCTTTTGTGATCTGAAAGCCTTTGCGGATGAGGTTGTTCGCGCTGGGCGAGCCGATGCAAAGAATCACCTTCGGGGCGATTAGCTTGAGCTGTTCTTCCAGCCAGGGCCGGCAGGTCGCAACCTCCTCCTCCGTAGGCGGCCTGTTGAACGGCTTGCCGTTGCGCCAGTCGCATGCGCGGCACTTGACCGTGTTGCAAATGTAAACGTCGTTGCGGTCGAGGCCGTTGTCCTGCAGAGCTTGATCGAGCAGTTTTCCGGCGCGGCCGACGAAGGGGCGTCCCGTGGCGTCCTCCTGGTCTCCGGGCCCTTCACCGACGAGGACAAGCGGACTGTTTGAATTGCCTTCGCCGAAGACGACGTTGCGCCGTTTTTTTGATAGCCCGCACGCGACGCAAGACTTTGCCCTCGCGGCGACTTCGTCTAGTGCGGTGAGTTGTGGCACCTACGTGCGTTCCTCGAGGGAAAGAATCGAGTCGATATCGGACATTAGACGATCTAGCGGTTCGCCGCTGTTCGCGAACAACAACCGCTGATTCACCGACTCGTAGGCATGGACCAAAACGTTGCGAAAGGCAATGATCTTTGGGCCATCGCCTATTCGCGAAAATGTCTCCGGGTCCTTGTTGCGGATTCTCGCCAGGGCTTCGCCGATGATTACAAATTGGCGCTCGACGGCAGCAGCGTAGAGGTCGTCATTGCTCCCTGTGGTTGCGCTCTGGGCGACGAATTCTCGAATCTTGGTCCCCGCCTGCAGGACGTCCGTCAGCGAGCCGACCGTATCACGCCGCATACAGCTCTACGGCTTCTTCTTGAGCAGTCGTTCGGAACACCGGATTCCGGATGGCGTCGGCGTCGACAACGTCGACTTTGCGACGGAGAAGCTCCTCTAGGTCGATCTGGAGCCCGACCACCGCATCAAGAGGGTCGAGACTAAACCGCTCGGGCCCGTATACGACCAGGAAGTCTATGTCGGAGCGTCCTTCGTCCCACTCTGCGGACAATGCGCTGCCAAAAAGGCTCAATCGAACAACGTGATACCGTCGACACAGCGTGACGATGTCTCCGATGTTCTTATCGATAAGTTCTCTAGCGGTCACAAGTAGGCTCCTGAACTGTTAGATTCTGACACCGCTGCGCACCTTCTTTCATAATGGGGGCATGGCATCGCCCTCGAACCTTTCGACTCCTCTCGGCGACAAGACCTACTATCCCCTCTCCTCGACCGGGAAAGACCTGAGTAGCCTGCCTTATTCGATCAAGGTACTTTTGGAATCGTGCCTGCGCAACCATGACGGACGGGTGGTAACGGATGGGCACTTTTCGGCGCTGGCGAATTACGACGCGCGCAACGTGGGCGAGCAGGAGATTCCGTTTACACCGGGGCGCGTGGTTCTGCAGGACTTTACGGGTGTGCCTGCGGTTGTCGACTTGGCGGCGATGCGTAGCGCCATGTCGCGGCTGGGCGGAGACGTTCGAAAAGTAAACCCGCTGGTGGCGTGCGATTTGGTTATTGACCACTCGGTACAAGTGGACGCGTTTAATCGTGCGGATGCATTGCTGATTAATGAGAAATACGAGTTTGATCGGAACCGCGAGCGATACGAATTTCTAAAGTGGGGGCAGAGCGCTTTCGATAATTTCCGAGTCGTGCCGCCTTCAACAGGAATTGTCCATCAGGTCAATTTAGAGTATTTGGCGAAAGTCGTTTGGGAAAAAGATGGTGTGCTTTATCCGGATTCGCTTGTGGGAACGGATTCGCACACAACGATGATTAATGGTCTCGGCGTCGTCGGCTGGGGCGTCGGCGGGATCGAAGCCGAGGCGGTGATGCTCGGGCAGCCGATTTATATGCTGATCCCGGAAGTCGTCGGCTTTAAGATGACCGGGAAAATGCGTGAGGGGACAACGGCGACAGACCTCGTGTTGGTTGTCACGGAAATGCTGCGCAAACACGGGGTTGTTAGCAAGTTCGTGGAGTTTTATGGGCCGGGAATGGATTCTATGGCCGTCGCGACGCGAGCAACAATTGCGAATATGGCGCCGGAATACGGTGCGACCATCGGCTACTTCCCTGTGGACGCGATGACGCTGACGTATATGCGGCTGACCGGCAGGTCGGAGGAGCTGGTGCAGGCGGTTGAGGAGTATTACAAAGCGCAAGGAATGTGGCGCGACGAGTCGTATCCAATTGTTTATTCTTCCAATTTGGAATTGGATTTGGGTACCGTGGGGTCCTCGCTCGCAGGGCCGAAGCGACCGCAAGACCGACTCGAATTGGGGGATATGAAGTCGGCGTGGCCGGCAACTCTCTCAGCGTCACGGCAGCCTTCTGACGGTGGCGGTGTTGCCGTTGTGGAGGAGCGCGCAGTGCACACGCATTACGAAGGGCACGACTTTGAATTAAGCGACGGCGACGTTGTCATCGCCGCAATAACAAGCTGCACGAACACGAGCAATCCGAGCGTGATGATCGGCGCCGGCCTGCTGGCAAAGAAGGCGCGGGCAAAGGGGTTGGAACGGAAGCCTTGGGTGAAGACCTCGCTCGCTCCAGGATCTACGGTTGTTACTCGTTATTTGGATAATGCAGATTTAACCGAACCACTGCAAGAACTGGGCTTTTACCTTGTGGGCTACGGCTGCACGACGTGTATCGGCAACAGCGGCCCGTTGCCGGATGTCATTTCGGAGTCTGTTCACAAGGGCGACTTGACGGTTTGCTCGGTGCTTTCTGGAAATCGGAATTTCGAGGGCCGAATTAATCCGGATATTCGCGCGAATTATTTGGCGTCGCCGCCGCTGGTTGTCGCGTACGCGATTGCAGGAACTGTCGATATCGATTTGACAAGCGACCCGTTGGGGAAGGATCAAGAAGGCAACCCAGTTTATTTACGCGATGTTTGGCCGACCGAGGCCGAGATTGAAGCAGAGATCGCTAAGAACGTTACACGCGAAGAGTTTATGACGCAATACGCCAACGTTTTCGATGGATCGGACGAGTGGCGCGCGATCGAAACGACGGGATCGGGCTTGTACCAATGGTCGCCGGATTCAACGTATATTCAGGAGCCGCCGTTTTTCCTCGGGCTCGCGCCGGAGCCCCAGCCGATTAATCCGATCAGTAATGCACGCTGCTTGGTTTTTGTGGGCGATTCGGTTACAACGGACCACATCAGTCCGGCGGGATCAATTAAAGTTGACAGCCCTGCCGGAAGCTACTTGATCGACCGCGGCGTGGAGCCGAAATCATTCAATAGTTATGGCTCACGGCGCGGCAACGATCGCGTTATGACGCGGGGAACGTTTGCCAACGTGCGTGTTAGGAACAAACTTGCGCCCGGGACGGAGGGCGGCTTTACAACGGATTTCACAGATGCGACTGTTAAATCGATTTACGATGCCGCGGAAAGCTATAAAGAAACGGGCACACCACTCGTAGTTCTCGCTGGAAAAGATTACGGAATGGGAAGCAGCCGTGACTGGGCTGCGAAAGGAACCCTTCTGTTGGGCGTGAAGGCGGTTATCGCAGAGTCTTTCGAACGCATACACCGAAGCAATTTGGTGGGGATGGGAGTCTTGCCGTTGACCTTCGTGGAGGGTGAGAGTGCGCAATCCCTTGGCTTAGATGGCACCGAAAAGTTTTCCATCGCAGTCGATGACAGCGTAAAACCGAAGCAACTAATAAAGGTGGTTGCAGAAAAGCACGACGGCACGAAAATCGAATTCAACACTATTTGCAGAATCGATACCCCCGTGGAGGTGGATTATTACCGCCACGGAGGCATTTTGAATATGGTCTTACGACGAATGGCCTAAATAGCGGCCAAAAAATGCGAGGGTCTCTGCCCACGCTTTATCGGCGCTGACTTTATCGTAATTCGGATTGCTGGGATTCGCGAACGCGTGCACGGCGTCGTACATTCGGATATCCAGCGGCTTAGTCGCAGTCGCCATCGCTTGTGCGAATTTGCCGACAAGCTCTGGCCCGAGACGCGCATCTTTCTTGCCGAAAACCCCGAGCACGGGTGCTGATAACGTGCTGAGTTTCGACGCATCGGTTTCGGGCATTCCGTAATAAAGCACGCAGGCGTCGACGAGCGCGCCGTTCTTAAGTGCGGCTTGGAAGGACCAACCGCCGCCGAAACAGTATCCAATTGTGCCGATTTTTGTGGCCGGTTTTCCGGTTACACCGCCGCCTCGTGCACCCTCAATCAACGATTTGAGAATTGCGTGGCTACGTTCATCTTTTACGGCGCGGACAAACTCTCCAGCTTGCTCGCTGGAGGTCGCGACCTTGCCGTCGTACATATCGACGGCGAGCACGGCGTATCCGGTGGCGATATGTAAGCGTTCAGCCTCTCGCTTGATGTAGTCGTTCAGGCCCCACCACTCGTGAATCATGATGACGGCAACGTTGTTGCCTTCCTTCGCGGGCACGACGAACACGTTTGCTTCCGGCCCGCCGACGACGGTGAGTTTCTTCATGGATCCGTGCTGAGGCTTAAAATCGAGAAGTTCGGGAGCCAGATGCTCCGCTCTAAACGAGGGATCTTTCGTGAACTCTTTCATGGATGCGCAGCAGTCGTCGCTAAGCGCAATGGCGGCGAGTAGGGTGATCATGTCGCTGTTCTACTCCAAACGACGTCTTGAAGGTATGGATCACAAACGCAGCTTCTTCACTCGGCTCGCGCAGGCCGCAGCGCATGCAACCGGACGCCCCATAGCGTTTCTCATCGCCGTGCTGGTCGTTGCCGGGTGGGCGGTCTCTGGCCCGTTCATGGGCTTTAGTGACACCTGGCAGCTGTTCATCAACACGGGGACGACTGTGGCAACGTTCCTGATGGTGTTCCTTATGCAGAGCACACAAAATCGGGACACGAAGGCGCTGCAGATCAAGCTGGACGAATTGATTCGAGCGTGCGAGGGCGCCGACAACCAGCTACTCGATCTCGAGGAGATCGACGAGGACGAGCTAGCGGAAATCCAGGCGCGGTATGAGCACCTGGCGGAGGATTCGCGAAAGCGCGGAGGCGACGGAAGCGTTCGGCCGCTTGGGGATTAGAGGTCGGCGACCGAGCCGTAGATGTAAGTCGGCTTTAGGTTCGTCGATTTGAGGTCGCGATCTGTCGAAGCACCTGTCAAGACAAGAGCGGAGTCGCAGCCGGCGTTGAGCGCGCAGGCGATGTCGGTATCGAGCCGATCGCCGACGAGGAGGGTGTCTGCAGGTGACGCTTCCGTTTCGGACCAGATCATTTGAAGCAAGGTCGTGTGCGGCTTGCCAATCACGATTTCTGGTTCGCGTTCTGCTGCGGTTGCTACGGCGGCGACGCACGCGCCGGCCCCGGGTCGCACACGGCCGCCCTCAATGGGGTAGGTGGCGTCCGTGTTGGTCGCCAAAAAGCGCGCGCCTTGGCGGATGCGCCACTGGGCTTCGTCGATCATCGTATAAGTGAGGCTCCAGCAGGCGCCAACCACGACCCAGTCGGCGTCGCCATCGGTGACATTGCAGCCTGCTGATCGGAGTTCCGCTCGCAGCCCGTCTTCGCCTATGACGTATGCGCTGTTTTTCCCCAGATAAATCGCAGCACCAATAGCGGAAGTGTAGATTTGCGCAGGCTCGGCGGGGTAGCCCATTTCGTAAAGTTTTTCGGCGTACTCGCGTCGGGTTTTTGTCGAGTTGTTCGTTAGGTAGCGAATAAGCGCGCCGGATTTGTGGATGTCGTTAATTGTCTCCGGTCCGCCGGGCGTGACTTCGTCACCGCGAAAAAGCACGCCGTCCATATCGAAAACGTAAAGCCGATAGTCCTTCATTTATCGTCGATAAACGGCATTCGTTTCCGCATCTCTTTGCCGACTGTCTCGATGAGCAAATCGGACTCTTCTCGCCTGCGGGCGGATAACTGGGCTCCACCTTTCAGATGTTCCTCCATCCAACTTTGGGCAAACTTTCCGGTTTGAACATCGTTTAGGATCGCTTTCATCGCCTTTCGCGATTCATCGCTAATCACGCGCGGGCCGGATTCGAAGCCGCCCCATTCCGCGGTGCCGGAGATCGATTCGCGCATCCAGGTGAGGCCGCCTTCGTAAATCAAATCAGTAATCAACTTCACCTGGTGCATGCATTCAAAAAATGCGACTTCCGGTTGATAGCCTGCTTCGACAAGCGTATCGAAACCGGCTTTTATCAATTCCGGAAGCCCTCCGCATAGGACGGCTTGCTCACCGAAGAGGTCTGTTTCCGTTTCCTCTTTGAAAGTCGATTCGATAACGCCCGCCTTCGCGCAACCGACAGCACGGGCGTAGGCTAGGGCGAGGGCTCTGGCGTTCCCTGTCGCATCTTGCGCTACAGCGTGGAGTGACGCGAAACCGCTGCCTTCCTCAAAAAGCCGTCTCAGTACCGGCCCTGGCCCGGCGGGCGAAACGAGTGCGACGTCAATATCTGCGGGCGGATTTACGAAACCGAAGTGGTAAGCAAACCCGTGCAGAAAAATCAATAACTGGCCCGGACCGAGCGCGTGCGGCGGCGCTAGAAATCCATGGCGGGAGCTATTCTCAACGTGTGGGGAGCTATTCTCAACTTGGGGGAAGCTATTCTCAACGTGTGGGGAGCTATTCTCAACTTGACGGGAGCTATTGTCACCGTGACGGGAGCTATTCTCATCCTTCTCCCGAACCACCTCCGCGTGGTGAGGAATGGTCCGCAGGGACATCGAGGCGAAGACTTCGGGCATGCGCACGTCCGGCACCGCGAGAACGATCACGTCGGCCCACTCCGACGCGTCAGCGACCGGCGGGACGCTGAACCCGTCGGCTTCAGCGCGAGTCCTGCTCTCGCTTTCCGTATGCAGGCCAACGCGCACGCCAATGCCGGAATCCCGCAGATTGAGCGCATGGGCCCTCCCTTGCGAGCCGTAGCCGATTACCGCAACCCGCTTCGCAAGGATCGGCGAAACGTCGATATCGCGCTCTTCGATGATCTTGGCCACGAACACGAGGATACCGACCTGCGGTATCTTCACAGTTGGCGGAAGCCGCCTATGGAGAATCAAATGTCAGTCGCAAAAGTTATAGAAATCACTGCGGGCTCGCCCACAAGCTTCGACGATGCCGTGGAAGAAGGCATTGCTAGGGCCTCGAAAACCGTTTCGAACATTCAGGGGGCCTGGATTAAAGAGCAGAAGGTCAGCGTCGCAGACGGCAAGATCGTTGAGTATCGCGTGACGATGAAGGTCACGTTCGTGCTGTCCGACTAGGTCCGGAACCCCGGAATCGCCTGGAAGGCGAAACCACGGGTGCACCATAATAAGCGCGTGAATTACGTCACCAGCGTGGGCATGGAAGTCCACGCCGAATTGCTGACGCAAACCAAGATGTTTTGCCGCTGCCGAAACGAATTCGGCGGCGAGGTGAACACACGCGTTTGCCCTACGTGCCTCGGGCTACCAGGCGCGATGCCTGTTGTCAACCGGCAGGCGGTGGAGCACGTGCTGCGGACTGCGCTCGCGATGAACTGCACCATCGCTATGCACAGCGTGTTTCATCGGAAAAACTACTTCTATCCCGATCTCTCCAAAGGCTTTCAGATCAGCCAGTACGAGGAGACCAATCCGATCGGCTACAAGGGCTATCTCGATATTCCTGCGGGCGAGGACGGCTCGGAGGTCAAGCGCGTGTACCTGCGGCGCGTACACCTGGAGGAAGACACCGGCAAGTTGATGCACCTTCCGGGCGGCCGCAGCGGAGTGGACTTCAACCGGTCCGGCGTGCCCCTGATGGAGATCGTCAGCGACTACCCGCCGGACATCCACACGCCCGCCGAAGCACGCGAGTACTTGACACAACTACGCTTGCTGCTCGTTTATCTCGGCGTTTGTGACGGCAAGATGGAGCACGGCAGCATGCGTTGCGAGCCGAACGTTTCGATCGCCCCCGAAGGCTCAGCCACGCTAGGGACCAAGACGGAATTGAAGAACCTCGGCTCGTTCCGCGCGGTTGCGCTAGGAATCGACTACGAAGGCAACCGAATGGCAGAGCTGCTGGCGCGAGGCGAGACGCTAAAGCAGGAGACCCGCGGTTGGAACGAGGAGACTGAATCGAGCTTTCCCATGCGCATAAAGGAGCACGAGAGCGACTATCGGTACTTCACCGAACCAGACATCCCGCCGATGGAGTTCGAAGAAGGCTACATCGAGGAACTGCGAAGAGGGCTGCCGGAACTGCCAATGGCGAAGCGAACGCGATACATGGCCGACCTCGGCCTGAGTGCTTACGATGCGGGAGTGTTGATCCAAGAGCCGCAGTGGGCAGCGTACTTCGATGAGACATTGAATGGCGGTGCGGACCCGAAGGTGCTTTGCAATTGGATGAACGGCGACTTTGCCAGGCTGCTGAACGAGACGAAGACACCTTTGGCGGATTCCAAAGTCAAACCGGTACACCTGACCGACCTAGTCGGCCTGATCGAGAGCGATGCGATCAGCGGCAAGACGGCCAAAGAGGTGTTCGAGCAAGTCTTCGAAACCGGAGAGATGCCGAGCGCGATCGTCGAGAAGAAGGGTCTTTCGCAGATCTCCGATACTTCCGCGATTCTGGAAGCCGTGCAAGCGGTGATCGCTGAAAATCCGGATGTTGTTGTAAGGTTTAAGGAAGGAAAAGGGAACGTGAAGGGCTTCTTTGTGGGTCAAGTAATGAAGAGGACACAGGGCCGCGCTAACGCCGACTTGGTCAATTCGATTCTGGAGCAGGAACTGAACAAATGAAAAGAATTATCGTGCTGATCGCCGTAATGATGCCGTTCTTGGCCTTCGGCCAGGGGCGCATCGACGAATTGAAGGCAGGCTACGATCGGGAGATGGACGCCCTGATCGATAAGTATTACCATGAGGGCAATTACGAAAAGGTAACGGAATTGTTGAAGGCGTACGCGAAGCAACATCCACAAGACGATGTGATTTCCAATAACCTTGCGTGGATGCTATTCAATGTCGGGAAAGAGCCGGAGTCGATCGTGGAAAGCTTACGGTTTGTTCGAGACAACCCGAAAAACGAAAACGGAAGAGTTCAGCTCGCGCAGCAGTATTTCACGCGCAAGCTTTACACTCGAGTTCCTCGCATCTTGGAGCCGATTATAGGGGCGACTAAAAACCAGAATGCTTTTGTGATGTTGGGTCGCGCTTACGAGGAGCTAGGCATGCTCAAGAGCGCTTTAAGGGTGCATGAAGCCCGCGTCAAGCAGTTTCCTGACGACCCTGCAGGCAAGAGGAATCTAGAAAAAGTTAAGCAGATGATCGCGGCCGGTGGCAAGAGTACAGGTTAGGGTCATCCCGCGATCGAGCCGCAGCGAGATCGTTGCCGATGGCGATAACTACAAAGCTTACTTGCATGCAGCGCCTACGGATGGACAAGCTAACAACGAATTGATTGAACTGATTGCCGATCACTTCAGTGTGCCAAGGTCCGCAGTCACGATCGTGCGCCGGCCACAAATCGCGCGTGAAGCAAATAGAGGTCACCTAGGGGTGGATCTTCTTTCCGTCCCTCATCATCTGCACGAACGTCTTGAGCCGCTTTTCTCGAGTTTCGGGCTTCCTGGCAGTTTGCAGCCTCCAGGCGATAGCGTATTTGTTGGCTTTGTTTAGGGATTCGTAGAACGCGAGGGCCTTCTTGTTCTTGGAAACGGCGGCGAGAAAATCTTCCGGAACCGCCATATCTTTCTGGCCGTCGTAGGCTTGATCCCATCGCCCGTCCGCTTTGGCGGCCTCAACTTGAGCAAGGCCGACGGGTTGCATTCTTTTCTCGGATACGAGGCGCTCGATGGCTCCCGGTTCCGTTTTGACCAAACGCTTTTCGTCCGCCGCGGCGTAAATCGCTGGATAAACGACTCGGCGTCGTACGACCGCTTCAGCCCATCGATCCAGCCGAAGCACAGAGCCCAATCGAGGGCTTCGTCATAGGTCACAGACTTCTTGCCGGAGCCCTTCTTGAACATACGGAGCCAAACCCCTGCAGTATCTGTGTGGTGATCGGCGAGCCAAGGCTGCCACTCGGCGGCATTTTCGAAGGTTAGGATCGGCTCGTCTTCGGTCATTACGCCATAATATCACTACGATCTTTATGGTTACGGACACTTTCGCAACGATCGAAGAGGCAATCGAAGACATCCGCGCAGGCAGGATGGTTATCGTAGTAGACGACCCTGATCGCGAGAACGAGGGCGACTTCGTAATGGCGGCAGAGAGAGTGACGCCGGAGGCGATGAACTTCATGATCCGGTACGGTCGCGGCATTCCATGTGTACCGACAACTCCAGAAAGACTGGAGGAGTTAGGGATCCCCATGATGACCAAGGCCAACACGAGCCGCCTCGGTACCGCAATGGGTGAAACCGTGGACGCCACGCACGGAACCACGACAGGCGTGAGCGCCTTTGATCGAGCAAGGACAGTGAATGTGTTCTGCGACCCGAACGCCGTGCCTAACGATTTAGCGCGACCTGGACATCTCATACCGCTCAGAGCCGAGAAGGGTGGGGTCCTGAAGCGAGCC
>JBDSVQ010000002.1:0-6015 GCA_039927135.1 Fimbriimonadales bacterium
TCTAGCGAAACTGAGAAGCATGGGGGCATGGAGTGTCGCCAAACCGCGCCGGTTGAGCGCAAGGTGCAAGGCGGTGGCATCGCTGAATCCGACGACTAGTTTCGGATGCGCCGCCATTTTGTCGAGATCAAGATGCGGCAATAACCTCCCCATTCCGTAGCCGCCTCTCGTGAAAATGATTGCGGCGATCTTGTCGTCTAACCACGCGTTCATGAGGTCTGCGGCACGATCTTTATCATTTCCAGCAAGAAAGGCATCGACGCTGAACGCGTTCTCGCCAAAGACGACTTCGTATCCCCGCTCTTGCAACAAGCCGGCGCCGTTTTTCATTTTTTCCAGAACCGTGGAGCTGCTTGGGGAGACAACTGCGATCCGGTCGCCGGGTTTTATCGCTGGAGGTTTGATCATTTGCATCGCTAGAATACCAACTGCTTTTCGCGGCCGCGAATATTTAGGAGAAGGCCGACGGCAGCCAGGCTGAGGAGCATGGCTGTTCGCCCGAAACTCACGAAAGGCAGCGGCACACCGGTGACCGGAAACACTCCCAAAACGACGAACAGGTTTACGAGCGTGTGAAATGCGAAGACCGTGAATATTCCGGTGGCAACATATCGATAGAACCGGAAGTTCGCATTCATTGCTACTAGCCAAACTCTGAACAAGAAGAACCCATAGAGGCCGATCAGCAGCGAAGAGCCGACGAATCCACCCTCTTCTGCAACCACGGTAAAGATGAAGTCCGTTGTCGCCTCTGGTACGTATTTGGCTTCTTTCAGCGGGCCGCGGGCAAAGCCTTCACCGATAAATCGGCCACTGCCTACGCTAGCGAGCGAACGCTCGGTGTGAAAACCGAGTTCGCCACTAACGTAATCTTTGACGCGCTCTTTTTGGTACGGCCTGATGACGTCGCTCTGCCACGCAAACGCGAACAAGGCAACGCCGATTGCAGCGATCGTGGCGAGGTATTTGAGATTCTGTCCGGCGACGATTGACATCGCTACCCATATCGCGATAAATACGAGGCTCGTTGACAGGCTCGGCTGCGCAGCAACCAATGCGAACGCCGGCAACACATGGAGGAATGTTAAGCCAAGAAACTTGAGGCTGCGAATATGCGTTTGGTAACGGTGGAAACAATCTGCAAGCGTGAGAATAACAAGCAGTTTTGCAATCTCGCTCGGCTGCAACCCGACCGGACCTAGCGTAATCCAGCGCTCCGCACCGCCGCCCGACCTACCGATCCCCGGAACCCAAACAAGCAACAACAGCCCGATGGTGAAAATAAAAATGAACTTGGAATAGTGTCGCCAAACGCGCGGATCAACGAACAAAAAGACTAGAAAAATCGGCATCGAAAGAACAATGCCCTCGACTTGGCTCTTGAAATCGTCGTGATTTGCTTGGACGGCGCTCGCGCTCCAAAGCGCTAGCAAGCCCGCGGACATCAGCAGCAAGGTGGAAATCAGCAGCGGCCAGTCCATCTGCCGCTTTAGCTGTGAGCGCATTACGCGGTCGACGCCTCGGGAGCGATCTCTGCTTCGACCGGTAGCAAGATGACGAACTTTGCTCCCTTGCCTTCTTGACCGGACTCGAAAACTTTGCCTCCGTGCGCGTCCACAATTCCTTTAACGATGGAAAGCCCCAAACCCATTCCCCTAGGGCGCGAAGATTGATAAGGCTCGAAGATGCGCTTCTTTCGATTTTCCTCGACGCCGGGGCCCTTATCTGAAATCGTTATCGAGATATGTTCGCCCTTGGCTGTCGGCAATTTGGCTTCAACTAGATCCGAAATGCTTGCGGGCCTCGTGGTTACCGCGATGCGGCCGTGGTCGATAAAGTGCAACGAGTTCTCTACGAGCTCGGCAATCGCCCGCTCGACCTTTTCGATATCCAGCGTCATCTCGGGAAGGTTGGGGGCGAGGTCGAAGTCGATCATGACGTTGGAGCTAGCGGGCACTAATGCCTGCGCGGCTGACTTAACGACCTCGTTGATGTCACCTTTAGAAAGGTGCAGTTTAGTGGCGGTTACGAAATCGCGAAACTCGTGAAGGATATTATCGAGCCGGACAACTCCGGCTTCTAGGCTGTTCGCAATTTCTTTAATGGCGTCTCGGTCTATGTTTTGCTCATCTAACAAAAACCGCAACTCATTCAAGTCACCTTTTAGTGCAAACACGCGATTGCCAATCATATGCGAGTTCTTGGCGCTTAGTTCGCCCCAGGCAGCCATTCTTTCGCGGTCGATCAGTTTGTTCAAACTGCGCAATTTCTCAAGGCCCGTGCCCAGTTGATCTGCGATTGCACTTAGCAGTTTCTCGTCATCCTCGGTAAATCGATTCTCGATATATCGGTTCTGCGGCCTTCGTCTCATGGCACGCATACAACCCATGCAGTTGCCTCCGCTCATGATCGGAACCGCCATAAAGGAAGAGATCGATTCGACCGGAAACTCGACGTATTTTCCGCGCCATCGCTCGTCACCGGCGGGATCTGATAAGCGAATCGCTTCGCCGCTCTGGCAAACCCAACCGGTAACGCCTTCGCCTGCGGTGTACTGCGCGTCGGGTGGAAGCGTGCTTGAGCCTACGGTATCACGAAGCGTAAACGCTTGTTCTTCCTCGTCCCACAAAAAGATCGAATACGCGCTCACGCGCATCACCGCCTGTGTAACCATAGCAACGCGCTTCAGCAAGCCCTCCTCAGTTCGAGCTTCGTCCAGGGCGGTGCCAATCTGCATCAACGCGTCCTCACGCGTGCCCTGATCTTCTCGGTCAAGCGCGATGCCGGCGATGACAGCTAGCAGTTCCAGATTGCGTTGAGCCTCGTCACCAAAATACGCCGCCTGGTCGGACTCCACGTTCAGCACGCCCCGAACCCTGGCGTTCGCGTCGCGGATCGGTGCCGCAAGCTCGCTGCGGGTTCCCGTGATCAGCCTGCGATACAGTCGCTCCTGGGTGACGTCGTCGCTGCGGTAGGTCCTTCCGGTTGCAGCTACGTAGGCGGTAATGCCCTCGCTAGTGTCGTCCGCAATATTGATCTGCGCGCCCAACAAGTCCGGCCGCCAATCGTGTCCGATGCCCGCTCGCAGAGTCATGTAGCCGTGCTCTACGCTGTAATCCGCGACCATGGCGTTGCGCGCGCCGGTGAACTTCAAGGCGTGCTCGCAAAGCGAATAAAGCGACGTCGCATTCCTCGTCAACAAGACGAGTTCTAGCAGTTCGCGGAGCGCTTCGGCAGACAGCACAGAGGGATTATGGACGCCATAATGATTGCGTGCGTAGGGCTGTGGTCGATGTCGGGTCCAACTCAGTGCTTCTCACCGTCGCAGAGCGCACGGAGTCAGGCTGGAAAACGGTGCTCGAGACCTCAGCTGTCACGGGCCTCGGCGAGGGCGTTCGAAAGGACGGCTTGCTTCGCGAAGCGAACACCGAATCTACGCTCGATGCCGTAAAGGTGGCCTTCGCTAAGGGGATAGAGCAAGGTGCCGAAGTCAGAGCTTTCGGGACGATGGCGCTACGCATTGCAACCAACTCCTCAGATTTTTTGGACAGAGCAAACCTGCAACACACCTCGGTAACGGTGATTTCAGGCGACCAGGAAGCCGCACTCGGCCTAGCGAGCGTCCTCGAAGACCCCGTTTTCTCGCGATCGAACGCGGTGAGCGTTGTCGACGTCGGTGGGCATAGCACCGAAATCTGTGTTTCGTCTAAATCTGAGCAAACACGGCGGAAGAGCCATCCGATTGGGACGCTGGGGCTTCGGTCCACATTCCTCTCTCAAGAGTCGCCACCGTCCGGCGCGATCTTGCAAGCGACCGCCGAGTTGGACGGCATATTCGACGGAATCGACGCTGCTGAGGGCATCGTTGTGGGCCTTGGGGCGAGTGTGACCAATCTCGCGTCCATCCGGGCCGAAATGCGCGAGTGGAACCCCGACGCGATTCACGGCTCCTACCTCGCCTACGAAGAAGTGAGCAGGTTCGTCGGCCGTACCATGCGCATGACCGATACGGAACGGGGCGAAATGGTCGGCATCGAGAAGGGACGGGAGCGGACGGTGCATATCGGCGCTCTGATTGTCGAGCGAGCGCTCGCTGCGTTGAGTGCCGAAGGCATTCACGTAAGCGTTCGCGGCTGGCGCCACGCGATGCTGGATCGCGGCTGGTAGTCGCTCCAGCATAATAGAGGCGGATGAAGCGCCGCTACGATCCGGCTCAGCTGATGCTGGCATTCGATACCCCGCACGACTGGGCTATCGATGCGCTGCGCTCGGGCTTGGCGATCATGCCGACGCGTCGAATACCCAGGATGACGTGGGCGAATTACCCAACGACCGCGGGCCGCGCGTTATTCAGGGAATTCGAAATCCGCTTGAGCCGACAGGTTCTGCTAACGCCGGATCAAGTGCGCGACACGGTTCTGCACGAATACGCGCACCTCGTCGTGTTCGAAAAATTCGGCACGAAGGCGAAGCCTCACGGAAGCGAATGGCGGGCTGTTATGCGCCAACTCGGACTTTCGCCAACCGTCACGCACAACTACCCCGTCGAAAAGCGCCAGATGGCAACGCGCTACATTTATCGATGCGATTTATGCGGATTCATTCTGCGCCGCGTGGGGCCGTTTAAGCGAAACCGAATTTATTCGCATATCGGTTGCGGGGGCGTGTTCGCCGGATGAAAATAGTAACCGCAGCGCAGATGGCCGAACTCGAGGCAATCTGCACGCTCTCGGAAGAACAACTCGCCGAGAACGCCGGCTATCGCATTGCAGCATTCATCGACCGCATGCAGCCCGAAGGTGCGGTCGTGTTTCTTTGTGGCCCAGGTAACAACGGCGCCGACGGAATGATCGCGGCGTTCTACATGGCGACCGAATTCGCCATCGATTCCGAAGTCATCCTCGCCGCTGATCCGGAAAACTTGCGGCCGATTGGCAAGAAAGCATACAGAAGACTCGCGGAAACCGACACCAATCTCTGCGTCGCCGGATCGAAGAAATACGAGCGAAGACTCGAACGGCTAGCAGAGGACGACTTGCTGGTCGACTGCCTACTCGGCACCGGGCAGAAGGGCCCGCCGCGCGGCGATGTTGCAACAGTTATCGATGCCGTCGGCTCGCACGCCCGAGTAGTTACTGTCGACGTCCCGACCGGAATCGACAGCGACACCGGAGAAGCGCTCGGCCCGCATGCCGACGCCTTCCTTACGCTTGTGCTCGGCTATCCGAAGCGCTATCTTTTCACGAATCAAGGCAGAGCGTTTGCTGATAACTGGCGGCTTGTGCCGATAGGGCTTGTGGACGACGGTGATTTCGACGCGCCCGAAATGATCGAGGGCGAGATGGGATGGATGATCCCTGCCCGCAAGGCTTTTACACACAAGAGAGATAGCGTTTTGTTATCCGTGGCTGGCAGCCGGAAGTATCCGGGAGCCGCCGCGCTCTGCGCGATGGCGGCTGCGCGCATGGGTGCCGGCATGGTGATCGCCGCCGGACCTGCAGAAGGCTTGGAAGCCGTGCGATCGAGCGTTTTCGAGTCGCCGCTAGCGTTCCTACCGTCCTCGGATGGCGAGGTTTCTCCAGACGCTGACCTCACAGAGCACCTCGATTCCGCAGATGCAATCGTGATCGGTCCCGGCTTGGGCAGAGGACCGGGTAGTAGGAGGGTTGTCGAGCAAGTCGCCGCAAGCGGAAAGCCGGCCGTCTACGATGGCGACGCTCTTTGGCATATCGCTGATGGCATTGAGATCGCAGGCAACTTTTCGGTTCTGACACCGCATTCCGGCGAAGCCGCACGCTTGCTCGGAACCGATCCGGAGACCGTTGATTCTGACCGGTTTGGTTCTGCCGAGCGGCTCGCGGAGCGGTTCGGTCAAACGGCTGTCCTCAAGGGCCTGCATCCCGTTATCGCTTCGACGGATGGGGATCTCTACGTCATATCGACCGGAACGCCGCTGCTGGCGAGCGCCGGCACCGGAGACGTATTGGCGGGCATGATCGGATCGTTGCTCGCTCA
>JBDSVQ010000003.1:0-5544 GCA_039927135.1 Fimbriimonadales bacterium
ATAGACCGCTCACCTTGAGCGTCATCACCTGCGAGCCTGTCATCTTGATCTCCGCAGTGTCACCTTTGAACGAAGTCGCCTCCGA
This sequence comes from Fimbriimonadales bacterium, assembly GCA_039927135.1. Taxonomy (GTDB): domain Bacteria; phylum Armatimonadota; class Fimbriimonadia; order Fimbriimonadales; family ATM1; genus JACDEQ01. The sequence goes on from JBDSVQ010000003.1 coordinate 86, forward strand.
TGAACTGACCGAAACTTTATATTTCAAAGTCTCGCCCTTTGCGAACAGTAGCTTGAAGGGGGCGGCTGCGAAAGCAGGCACAAAGGCGAACGCGAGCAAAACGGCGGACTTTTTCAGGGGCATGACCCTTAATATACGTTCATTGGCCATGCAAAAGCACCCGAGTATACTGCCGCTATGATTCGCGTCCGCGATCTGACGCACCGCTTCGGGGACAAAACGGTGCTCGAGGATGTTTCGTTGGACGTGACCAAGGGCGAGACCGTAGCCCTCATGGGCAGCTCCGGCGGCGGTAAGACCACACTTCTCCGATGCATGTCTGCTCTCCTCAAGCCGACGAAGGGAACTGTAGAGCTTTTCGAGGAAAACATTAACACTTGCTCTGAGCGCGAACTCGAAGAGATCCGCAAGAAAGTAGGCGTCGTGTTCCAAGGAGCCGCCCTCTTCGATTACCTCAGCGTCGAGGATAACATCCTGTTCGCCGTCCAACGGCGACAAAGGCTAGGTAGCAGAGAGCAGCGAGAACTCGTTGGGAAACTCCTTGAGACCGTCGGCCTCTCCGAAACGGAGAAGCTCATGCCGAACGAACTTTCTGGAGGCATGCGAAAGCGAGTCGGCCTAGCACGGGCGCTGGCATCCGAGCCGGAAATTCTCTTCTACGACGAGCCGACGAGTGGCCTCGACCCGGTCACCGCCTACGCCATCGACGGCTTGATTAAAGAAATCGACGTCAATCTGCACGCTACGAGTGTCGTAGTGACACACGATGTCAACTCGGCCCTTCGCGTCGCCGACCGTGTCATCTTCCTATCTGAGGGCAAGGTCCTCCTGGATGCACCTCCGCGCGACTTCCTAGAATCCGATCAGCCAGCGATCCGGGGCCTAGTGGATGCCTCGCAGGCTGAGCGAATCGCCACCTAACCAACGCGTGTGGTGTATCGTTATTCAAGGATGTCGATTGCGCACCATACCGGCATGAATGCCGCGCCCCTCGCTTGCTCTGCTTGCGGGCGCCCCGTTGGCGTGCCGGCTCGGCACGAGGCGTTGTTGGATGAGCAAGGTTGGGCGAACATCCCTTGCGACTGCGGGGCGATTAATCGCGTCCCGTTCGACACCATTCCGGTTGATCCGGGCCGAAAGCGACGCCGCCCATCGTGGGAGCTAGTTGCCTTGTGGTTCGTGATCCTCGGCCTAATCATTCTCTTGTTTCCGATGATCCAGAGGCAGCACGAGCCCGAGCCTGCGCCCCCGTCGTATCTCACAACGTAAGTCATGGCAGATCACACCTTGCCTTCGATGTTGCGCGCAAGCTGCTTGCAGTTTGCCTCGAAACCGGCGCATTTGGTCCGCAGTAAGTCGGGGTTCGAACCGGTTACTTATGCCGAATTGCAAGAGCGCGTTATGGAAATCGCCATAGGTTTGGCGGCGCTTGGCGCCACGAAGGGAACGGTCATTGCGATATACGCCGAGAGTTCTTCGGAGTGGTCCATAGCAGATTGGGCTATCACGTCGCTCGGTGCAATCTCCATTCCCATATTTCCGACACTCATGCCGGATACGGTGCGCTATATCCTTGAAGACTCCGCAGCGAAGTTCGTTTTTGTCGGTGACACAAAGCTGCTTAAGAAACTTGAGGAAGCCGTGTTTGCTACATCTCTTCAAGTACTGCCGATCGTTATGGCGGGCGACGCCACTTACACCTGGACAAAGTTAATTGCCGATGGGAAGGCAGCTTCCTTCACCGCCGATGATTGGTTTCAACGCTGTGACTCGGTTGCACCAGAAGACGTAGCCGCCATTATTTATACAAGCGGAACAACCGGCGAACCGAAGGGCGCCGTACTCACTCATAAGGCGTTCGCGTACCAGTGCGCTATGGTGCGCAAGAATCTTCCGGTGGATGCGCGCGACCGCTTCTTGAGCTTCCTGCCGATGTCGCACGTTTACGAACGCATGGGGGGCCACTACTTCCCGATATCCTCCGGTTGCGAAGTTGCCTTTGCTGAATCACTGAAGTCCCTTTCCGGGGATATCATTTCGGCGAAGCCGACGGTCATGACCGTTGTGCCGCGCTTCTTAGAGAATGTGCGCACGAAGATACTTGCGACGATGGAAAACGCTCCGCCGCTAAAGAAACGGCTTTTCTATTGGGCGCTCGCGCAAGGGTCGAAGCGATTGAAGAACAACGGCGATCCCGTTGGACTTTTCGGCGCGCTTCTAGACAAATTGGTAGGGGCGAAGATTCGAGACAAATTCGGCGGGAGGCTACGGTTCATGGTTAGCGGCGGCGCTGCGCTGCCGCAGGATATCGCAGAGTTCTACGGAGCCTTCGGCCTCAAAATCTTACAAGGTTACGGCCTTACCGAAACAGCGCCGGTCATTACTCTTAATCATCCTGACCGCAATAAAACCGATTCTGTCGGCGAAGTATTGGAAGGGCTTGACGTAAAGATTGCAGCCGATGGTGAGATCATCATGAACGGGCCGACTCGGCTTCTTCGCTACCACAACAAGCCAGAAGAGACGACTGCGGCAATCGATGACGACGGGTATTTTCATACGGGTGACATAGGCAAACTCGTGGGCAATCGGCTTTGGATTACCGACCGAAAGAAAGACATCATCGTCCTGACAAACGGAAAAAACGTAGCGCCGGCGGCTATCGAAGCGCGCCTAAAAGCTTCGCCCTATATCGAAGAAGCTATGGTAATTGGCGACGGCATGGACCACATCGCCGCGCTCATAGTGCCCTGCTACGATACTTTGAAACACTATGCGCAGCAGCACGATATCGGCACTTCGCACCATCACGAGATGGTATCGCACCCGGCTGTTATGGCAATGATCAAGAAAGAGGTTGAAGCGGCCAACAAACAGTTAGCAGACTTCGAAAAGGTGAAAGACTATCGACTACTTGCTGCTTTCTGGACCGTGGAAACAGGCGAGTTAACGCCGTCTCTGAAGGTCAAGCGCCCCGTAATCCGCGAGCAATACGCGGATATACTCGCCGAGCTAAAGAAGCGCTAACCGCCGATATCCGTGGGCTCTGCCGGTGGAATATCGGCAGGCACCTCGGGCTTAGGCTTCGAAGCAGCGCGGGAGCCTCTGGCGACAATCCTCGGGCTTGCGCGATAAATACTGTCGAACATCTTCTCGCGAGAGACTTCCACGCCGTCTTTCTCTACGATCTTCCAGGTTGTGCATTTGCGGCCCATACTGCCTTTTTCGATGACCTTTGTTCTGCCGGCTGACAGGCTATTATCAGTTACGTATTTAATGCTGTTGCCCCACGACGAATGGCCCGACGTTTCCATGCGAACCTTGAAGTCCATTTTTTGCGAGCCTAACACATAGAACGTAATGTTTCCGCCAGCGACTTCACTTGAGATCGCTATCGGTGTGTCGTAATTGTTACGGAATTTGAAGTCGATCTTGTCGTAGTCCACGGTTGCATCGCGGCCTACTGGAACGTAGGGAACCGGCATCGAGTGGTTAGATCGGTTGACGATTTCTAGATTGGAAAGCGCAACCGCGTTGAAGAGCGTGGTACTGACTTGACAAATTCCGCCGCCGTAATCAACCTCGTGTCGGCCGTTTGCGTAAACGCCGGCCATCTTGTAGCCGTTCTTTGCGGTGCGCCGGCCAACCGTTTCGTTGTAGCTGAGCGTATCGCCAGGCATGAGTACCGCGCCGTTCAAACTTTCAGCGGCGAGCCTGATGTTGTGCGAACGATTGATGTTTCCGGCAGAGAATGACGTCGAAAATGAATTGACAACCATATTGATATTGTCGATAGCTTCTTTGCTCACATGCGCATCGCCTGTCGTCATCGGCAGTTCAAACGTGGGCTTGCGACTGTTCATTGCAGCAAGCGCAGCGGCGCCGACGGCGTCAACGTCAAGCCCGAACGAGGGAACCTCATAGCCCCGATCGAAGTGACCGTTGGCAAATTTCACGAAAGCGGCTTGATTAGGCTTTGCGTTTTCGGCAACAAATTCGTTCAAGTCGTCAAAGTCACCGCCCTTTTGGGTCCAAGTAACTTGAATCGCCTCGCCTTTCACTTCTTTTCGTAGGAGCGAGTCAGCGTAGTCTTGCAACTCCACTGCGCGAAGGGTCGCCTCAAAGTCCGGCTCGATGCCGAGTTGTTCGAGCGACATCTCGCCCGGCTGCGTCGCAAGCAAATGAGACGTTGGCTGCAAAACCGCAGTCTTTTTGGTTTGCCACCAAGTGCGGATCCTCGTTCCTAGTTCGGTGGTCGTCAGACCCGAAAGATCAACACCCGCCAGCGTCGTGCCGCTAGGCGTCGTACCTTCCTGCATGGTCACGAAGCCCGCAAAGCCGCCTGCCGCAAGCAGGAGAACTCCTGCCGTCCAGAATATCGCTTTTTTCATCCTTAAATCCTTTCTACTTACGTCTCCAGGTCGTACCGTCGACCGAATCTTCTAAAACGACGCCTACTACCTGTAGGTCGTCACGCACCTTGTCTGCCAAAGCGAATTGTTTCGTAGCGCGCATCTCCTGCCGCCATTCAATAACCTTCATCATAAGGTCATCAACCAACCCGCTTCCGTCGCGTCCGACGTCTATGGGCAAGCCCAAGATGTCGGCAAACTTCAACGCTGTCCGATATACGCCAGCTGCTTCATCTCGTCGGTCGCTTAGCCCTTCCGCCATCATCTCGTTCAGGCGGCTGACCGCGTCGTGAAGCGTCGCAATCGCCATCGGCGTGTTAAAGTCGTTCATCATCGCAGACGAAAAAGCAGCCATTGACGTTTCATCAAAAGGACCTTCGTCCTGCTGTGGAAGCTGCTGCGCCGCACGCGCCAAGGCGGTTTGTATCCGCGAGAAAGCGCTCTGAGCCTCGCCCATTCGCGTCTCCGCGTAGTCGATGGGGCTGCGATAAGAGTTGTTCAGCAGGAAGATTCTAACCGCTCCGGCGGAGTAGCGCTCGATCGCGTCGCGTACCGCCAGCACGTTGCCGTCCGACTTGCTCATCTTCTTCTGAGCCAGCTGCACCGAACCCCAGTGCATCCAAATTCGCGCGAACTCTGCCTTGCCGAGGTACGCCTCCGATTGGGCGATTTCGTTCTCGTGGTGCGGAAACACCAGATCCACTCCGCCGGCATGAATATCGAAATTGGCACCAAACTCCTTTAGCGATAGCGCCGAGCATTCGATGTGCCACCCCGGCCTGCCTTCGCCCCATGGGCTCGTCCACGACGGTTCTCCGGGCTTGGCGGACTTCCAAAGTGCGAAGTCCATGGGATGTTCTTTTCTAGGATCAACTTCGATCCGCGCGCCCTCGCGCATGTCTGCCAGCTTGCGATGACTCAGCTTCCCGTAATCCTTTAGCGATAGAACCCTAAAGTAAACGTCGCCTTCGACTTCGTAGGCATGGCCGCGCTCAATGATCGTGCTGATCATCTCGATAATTGCGGCCATGTTCTTGGTCACGTACA
>JBDSVQ010000004.1:0-8540 GCA_039927135.1 Fimbriimonadales bacterium
GACGGTTGCACAAGCCGGCGGCCTGATGACGGGATTAATTCTCCTCAGCCGAATTCTCGGGCAAGTTCGCGATACGATTATTTCGTACAAGTTCGGGCAAGACGCCATCACCGATGCCTACCGTGCCGCTTTTTCCGTTCCGGATTTATTGTTCTTTTTGATTGCCGGCGGTGCATTAAGCAGCGCGTTTATTCCGGTTTTTACGCAGTATTGGTCGACTGACAAAAAAGAGGAAGCCTGGAGAGTTTTTTCTACGGTCACGACGGTGATGGGGATCATCGTGGTCGGCTTTGTAATTCTCGCCGAGATTTTCGCAGGGCCGTTGCTCGATATGGTAACGCCAGGATTGAAGGGCGAAACGCGCAATATGGCGGTGCACATGTCGCGCATCGTTTTGCCAAGTCAAATCGGATTCTTCTTGGGTGGACTCATGTTCGGGACGATGAATGCGCGGCGTCACTTCTTGACGCCCGGCCTGAGCCCGAACATTTACAACTTGGGAATCATTTTCGGCGCGCTGGTGGTTGCCAACTTCCTGACGGTTCCAATCTTCGGGCTAGCTTGGGGCGCGTTGATCGGTGCGCTGCTTGGCTCGCTTGCGGTGCCGATCGTGTTGATGAAACGGTTCGGCGTTTCGTACCGGCCATCGCTCGAGGTCTCGCATCCGGGCGTTAAGCAGGTTTTCAAGCTAATGCTTCCGGTGGTGTTGGGACTAAGTTTGCCGGGTGTTTATGCCATTGCGTTGCGTTTCTTTGCTTCATTTCAGGAGGCGGGGATTATTTCCGCACTCGAGAACGCGAACCGAATCATGCAAGCGCCGCTCGGAATTTTCGGCCAGAGCCTGGCGATTGCCGTATTCCCGGACTTAAGCGCTTTGTACGCACAGGATAAAGCGCCGGAGTTCTTGGCTACGCTTAGCAAAACGTTGCGGACCGTGCTTTACATCGGCATTTTCGTATCCGCGATGCTACTCGTATTGAGCGACGACGTCGTGCGTATCCTTCTCCAATACGGAAAATTTTCCGCCGCCGATGCGGTCATAACAAGCAACGCTCTGAAAATGTTTTCGATAGGCGTTTTCGCATGGTGCGCGCATCCGGTATTAATGCGAGCATTTTTTGCGATGCATGATTCGTTGCGGCCGATCTTGTTGGGGACGGTTACCTCGGCGGTCTTCGCTTTCTTGTGTTGGCTGCTTGCGGATCGGCTTGGTTATGCCGGATTGCCGCTCGCCACCAGCGTCTCAGCAATCCTTCTAATGGTGATGCTGCTTGCGGCGTTGCGAATGAAATTAACGCGAATCGACGGCAAACGATTGCTGCGACTGTTCGTCGTCGGAGGAGCGTCCGCGGTTGGGACAGCAGCGGCGGTTCACTTCATTGGTTCGCTACTTCCGGCCTCAGCAGATGCGACGCACTGGGCGTCGGCGTTGCGCGTCATACTCCTCGGCCTCGGCGGCGCCTGGGTATATCTCTGGATCGGCAAGTGGATGGGTTTGGACGAAGCGAAATACGCCTTCACCGTCATCGGCAAGCGCTTCGGAAAGAGGTAGACTCTCGCCATCGCGAAGACCCGGTTGTCGTAGTCGGGTTCAAACGGGGAAAGTCCGGTGAGATTCCGGCACTGTGCCGCAACGGTTAGAGTCCGAATGCCCGCTTCGCTTGCTTCCGAATCGAAGCCTACGAGCATGGGCAAGAGACCGGCACCCCCGCCGATTTCATTACCTCTGCTCGATATAAGAGGAAATGAGACGCGCTTTTACGCTAATCGAACTGCTGGTGGTTATCGCAATCATTGCGATACTTGCCGCAATCTTGATGCCCGTTTTCGCCTCCGCGAAAAACGCGGCGAAGCGTACTACATGCGTTTCAAATCAGAAACAATTGGGTTTGGCGTGGCAAATGTACGCCGTAGATAACGACGAGCACGCATGCCCTTCCTATTACTTTTCGCAGGGTGCGGAGATTGCGTGGGATTTTACGTTGCTAGGCAGCGTTTCGTCCCCGGGGTTGCTAGGCTCGTACATTACCGACGGCCGTCTGGTTGCATGCACGGTGTTCTTCGGAAATCCGTGGAATCGGCCACACACCGGATACGCGTACAACGCCACTTACATCGGTGGAGACCCGCCCGAAAGCGAGTTTCCGGTGTCTCTATCTGCAATCGGCGCCCCGAGCAACACGGCGCTGTTTGCTGACGGAGGCTACGGGAACCCCGTCAACGCGCAGAACTATTTGCGCGCACCCAGTGACCCGCTGTTTATCGCCGGAAAAGTGCATTTCCGGCACACAAAAACCGCTGTCGTTGTGCATCCTGATGGTCACGTTTCCTTGGCTAAACACAAGTTTCGATTCAGCGCTTCGGCTCCCGAAGTTGGCGCGCTTTCGGAGGACGATTCCGCCTACGACTTGGAATAAAAATGAAAAACATCGCAGTCTTATCGTTATTCGTTTGCGCGTGCGCAGCACACGCTCAAACCTTCGCATCTCAAGTGATTTCGTCTTCGGGTTTGGGAATGAATCCGCTGTATAACGATCCGAATGCCATGCTCGGAAAGCCGACACTTTGGAATCGCGACACTTTTGGTGGTGGTCCATTGGAAAGGGTCGCAACCAGCATCGGCTATGCGCCTTGGGGCACGGACGATCAGGACGACAATGTGATCACTTCCATTCCAACCGGCGGTGAGGTCATCATTGCCTTCGATAACGCTATCGTCGACGACCCGCAGAATTGGTACGGAATGGATTTCACGGTTTACGGAAACGCTTCGTTTCTTACAAGCGGTTTTATCGAATGGGATACGAACCTGGAAAGCATCACGATTACCGGCCCTGAGGTGTTTGCCGAGCCGACGCAGGTGAGCGTTAGCCCGAACCAAGTTGATTGGTACACATACACGACGACATTCGCTGACGACTTATTCCCGACGCAGGCCTTCGAATGGGATTTCGTCAATAACAATTGGGGCGCGGAAATGGATTGGACGAAGCCGGTCGACCCTTCACTTTCGGGAGAGGATTTCGATGGGCTTACGGTTGCCGATGGGATCGCGCTTTACCAAGGATCGGCGGGCGGTACTTCGTTTGATTTAGCGGAGAGCGGTTTCAGCAGTATCAGCTACATCCGCTTCACTGGCTCCGGCGGCGAGATCGACGGTGTCTCACGTGTTGGGCAGGCGGTGCCCGAGCCGGTGACTTCCGTAGTCTTAAGCTTCGCCGTCGTCGCCCTTTGCATCCGAAAGAAGCGTCCGTGACACCGTTCTCGCTGGCAAAAATGAAGGATTCGCTGCCACAAACGCACTTTGGCAGCTTTCCACCGCGAGTGCACAAGAAACCGCTACGTTCAGCGAATCGAACATACCGTACATGGGAATGGCAAGAAAATCGTCACACAACTCCAAAACGTCCGCGTCGATGCCCGTTAATTCTTGGCCCAAAACAATTGCGCACGGATATTGCCACTCAATGGCGCGCAACGGCTTCGCGCCATCACCCATGGCCAGCCCGTAAATGCGATACCCCTTATCTTTCGCTTCACTAACAGCTTGCACCGTGGGCTGCCACTTGTACGGCTGCCATTTCAATGCCGCAAAGCCTCCGGAAAAATCCTTTTCCTTTCGCCGAGATACCGGCGAGAAAATCACTTGCTCCAGCCTAAAACAATCGGCGATTCTCAGAATATTGCCGTGATTGATGCCCTTATCTAAATCACAGCAAATAATGCGTATCGGCGCGCGCGGAAGAGAAGCGAACTCTTTGCGTAATCCGGGATCTTGCGCGGGCGCGGTGCGCCGACGGAGGACTTCCTCCATCCATCGCATCGCCTCGATGCCGCCGGGTGTTTCCCTGCCCATTTACTTATTCTGCACGAAATCCAAGATATCAGGGATCGTGCAAAATGCCAGCCCTGTCACGGTATCGGCGCAGCCATAGTAAATTGCGATCTTGTCGCCTTCTGTCAGCGCCGCGCAAGGGAACACGACATTCGGAACGTCTCCAACTTGCTCGTAAGGCACTTGCGGCGACATCAGATATTCCTTCCCACGCGCAAGAACCCTCCATGGTTTTTCTAAATCAAGCAACGTCGCACCGAAGTGATAAACGTATCCGTTACACGAAGTTAGAACGCCGTGATAAAACAGCAGCCACCCTTCGCTTGTCTCTATCGGCACAGGCCCAGTGCCGATCTTGGTCGATTCCCAAGGCTGCTGTTGGGACATAACGAATCGATGCCGCCCCCAATGAATGAGGTCATTGCTATGGCTGAGGAAGATATCGCCAAAAGCCGTATGCCCGGTATCGCTGGGCCGCGATAACATCACATAACCACCGTTTATTTTGCGAGGAAATAGAACGCCGTTTCGGTTGTAGGGAAGCAGAGCGTTTTCGATCATTTCGAAGCGCTTGAAATCGACCGTCTTGCCGATGCCAATTGTCGGTCCGTGAAAGCCGTTGCACCAGGTTACGTAATAAACGCCGTCGATCTCGACAACCCGCGGATCGTAGCCGTACTCCGGTTCATCAACCCCGCTAGGAACGACCCACGAGATCGGATCGTGGTCGATAGTCCATTCCAACCCATTCGAAGAAAAGCCCGCGTGCAAACGCATTTCTCGCCGTCTGTTATCACAGCGAAACACACCCGCGAAACCGTTGCCAAAACGCACTACAGCGCTGTTGAAAATACTGTTCGAGCCTGGTATCGCGTTGCGCGGAATAATCGGATTTCCCGAATACCTCCAGACAACTGACGAGGACCCCGCCGACCGATCCTCCCACGGAATCGGTATCAAACTTCGAATTCGCCTTTATAGACGTAGGACGCCGACCCTGTCATAAACACGGTGCGATCCTCGGCAATTTCAACCCGCAGATCGCCACCCGGCAAATGAATCAAAACGTCGTTACCCGCGACGCCGCTCAATTCAGCAGCGACTCCCACGGCGCACGCTCCGGTACCGCACGCCAGCGTCGCACCGGCGCCACGTTCCCAAGTTCGCATTCGCAATTCGGTCGGCGAAATGACCTGCATAAAATGGACATTTGTGCGATTCGGAAACATTTCGTGACACTCGATCGCAGGCCCCCACTCATCTAAAGGAACCGACGAAACGTCGTCCACAAAAACGATGCAGTGCGGATTGCCCATGTTCACCGCAACCGCGCGTAACCGCCGCCCAGCAGCCTCAATCTCGAACCCTACCGAGGTCATCGCAGGATCGCCCGCCATGGGAATGTCTCGGCGGAGGTGCCTCTCTTTGCCCATATCGACGCGAACGGTGCCGCCATCCATAACCTGAAGCGACAAGATGCCTGCGCCGGTTTCAATAGCGATCGGGTTTTCGGCGGACAGCCCTTCGTCGTGGATGAAACGAGCCACGCAGCGAATACCGTTCCCGCACATTTCGGGCTCGCTTCCATCCGGATTGAACATCCGCATTTTAAATGGCGCCGACGCACCCTTTTCAATGAGAATCAGCCCATTACCACCGATACCAAAACGGCGGTCATTTACTTTTTGTGAAACGGTGGAAGCGTCGTGTGTCCAGACGTTACGCACGGCATCGACAACGACAAAGTCGTTGCCGATGCCATGCATTTTGGTAAATTCGAGCGTCGCCAAGGTTAGAGGTCGTCACGCCCTCCCGGCTTGTAAGCCGGTAATTCTTTTGAGGGAACGATCGACGACATCGCGTGTTTGTAAACAAGCTGCGTCGGCTTTCCGGGCGTCTCAAGGAGCACCGTGAAAGCATCGAACCCACGGACCAAGCCATTTACTTGAACGCCCCCCGACAAATAAACGGTAACAGGAATATTCTCTTTTCGTACTTGATTCAGGAACATGTCCTGAAGATTGATTGCTCTTGCCATTTAGCTCCCGCCTCTGATTATATGTTCAACCAAATCGGCCACGGAGATTGCATTTCCGTGCCCGTCAACCCAATGCAATCGCGGCTCTCTCCTGAGCCACGTCATTTGGCGTTTGGCATACTGCCTCGTAGCGATGAGAGTGAGGTGCACGGCCTCGTCGAAGGACATCCTGCCCTCCAGCGATTCCGCGATTTGGCGATATCCGATCGCCCTGAATGCCGGGGCGCTTGTGGGCACTCCGGACTCTAGTAGCGTTCGCACTTCGTCTCTCCATCCATCGTCGAGCATGCGACGGATGCGCGATTCGATCCGGCCCACCAATTGGTCTCGGCCTATATCGATGGCGATTTTTGGGTGCCCCGATAGCCAAGCCGATCGGCTTCTTGGCTCGTTCGGCATACGTCTCTTTTCAAGAAATCTTAGTAACCGGTGAGGGTTACTAAGAACATCATAACCCAAATCAGCTTCTGATAGTCCCTCTCGATCTAGAATCCCAGCGACTCCTAAGTTATTTAAGTCCTGTTTAAGCTGTTCACGCAGCTCAGGTGTAGGCGGCTTCATTGCGGAGTACCCCTCCCACAGAGCTCGAACGTAGAGCCCGGTGCCTCCACACACCACCACTGTGCTCCCGGCTGCCAGATATCCCTGAATCAGCGGCTCCGCATCCGTCACGAAACGCCCAGCCGTGTAGTGTTCGTGCGGGTCTAAGAGGTCAATCAGGTCGTAGCCGTCGCGGTTAGTGGGCTTACCTGTTCCGATATCGAAGCCTCGATACACTTGGAACGCATCGGCATTGACGATCCGGCAGCCGAAACGCTCGGCAATGACTTCGGCGACCGCGCTCTTGCCCGAAGCCGTCGGCCCCATGATCGCTATCGCCTGCGGAGTACGCACAGCCGATTATAATGCCGACATGCCCCTCGTCCTCGGAATCGATGCCGGCGGAACTTCCACGAAGTCCGTCTTGGTGGATGACGACGGCAAGGAAGTATGGGCTGGGCATGGGCAGGCAGTCAACGCTTCCACGGGAATCGTGGGACGGATATTCGAATCGCTTGAGGGTTGCCCACAGCCGGATTCTGCCTGCGCGGCGGTCGCTGGGCTGGTGAACGACAACCAGCGCGAACTAATCGAGGCACTCCTTAGACCAAAGTTCCCAAACGCCACGGTGAAGGCGGTACCCGATTTCGAAGCCGCCCTGGAAGCCTGCGCTCCTGCCGCGAACATCTGCGTAATTGCCGGCACCGGCAGCATCGTTTGCAGCCTTTTCGAAGGCGAAGTGAAGAGGACCGGCGGACGCGGATACATTCTGGGCGACGAAGGCAGCGGCTTCCAGTTCGGCCGCGATGCGTTCCTTGCGTTCTTGGACGCATCCGATGAAGGGGTATCCGAAACCCTGGCGTCCGCGATCGAGGCTGCTTTCGGCACGCGACTCCGCTCCGACGCGGTAGCCGAGCTTTACTCCGGCCAGATTGCGCAACGGCTCGCTTCGCTCGCGCCGGCCCTTGCCGCTGACGCAGAGGAGGACGCCATCTACGCGCTTAAGAGCCTTCGGGTGAACATGGCAAAACTAGCCCACGTTTGCCGCCAACACCTCAAGCGCTACGGCCCCACGGATCCGATCATAGGCTGCCAGGGCGGGCTTTGGTCTTCGCCCGTGTATCGCAGCGCTTTCCTAGACGCAGTCCCGCTTTGGTGCGAATTGCCGGCCGAAAGCGTGGTTTTCGACCTGCCCAAGCCGGTCATGGGAGCCGTCGCGATCGCAAGGAGCCTATTATGAGTACCGAAGAATCCCATCCGAAGACAAACGGCTTGGACCAAATGTCCGCCTCCGACCTTGCAAAAGTCATCGCAGGCGAAAACGCAGTAGCGGTAGGGGCCGCGCTTGCAGCCCACGAAGGGCTCGCCAAGGCGATCGAATGGGTCGCCGAGGCTTTCCAGGCGGGCGGAAGGACCGTTTACGTCGGAGCCGGCACGAGCGCCCGCATCGCAGCCGCCGACGCCGCCGAAATGCCGCCGACATTCGGAGTAGAACCGGGACGCTTTCTAGCAATCGTCGCCGGCAACGCGGCAACGCAGGCGGTGGAAGGCGCCGAGGATGACACGGAAGCCGCGCAACGAGCCATCGACGACTTGGCCATAGAAACCCGAGATGTCGTCATCGGCATTTCGGCTAGCGGGAGAACACCGTTTGTCATTGCAGCAATAACCGCTGCAAAAACGCGAACAATTGGAATCGCAAACAATCCCAACTCCCCACTACTCGAGGCCGCCGACCTTGGCATCCTGCTCGACACCGGTCCCGAAGTCCTCACCGGTAGCACGCGCCTTAAGGCAGGCACCGCGCAAAAAATTGCGCTCAACACTATCTCAACCGGCGCGATGGTTCTTGCCGGCAGAGTGCGCGGAAACGCAATGAGCCACATGACCCCGAAAAACGATAAATTGCGCGCGCGCGCAATTAGAATTGTTTCGACATCCCTCGGTATCAGCGAAAGCGATGCCTCTAAGAAACTAGAAAACGCAAATTGGGATTTACCAAAGGCGCTCGCAAGCGAGTAATTACCACAACAATTCCGGACGCGCGAAAATCGTTTCTTCGCGATTAGCGCCGATGGACACCAACGAAACCGGCGTCTCCGTGAATTCCGAAACCCGCGCCAAGAA
>JBDSVQ010000005.1:0-5334 GCA_039927135.1 Fimbriimonadales bacterium
GGCGTGATCGTGATAACTTCGCCCCCTGCTTCCGGCTTGATCGTCAGCCCGTAAGAACCGCCGACGAACTGCATGTTCTGCACCAAGATGCGAATGATCTCACCGAATCCAAGCGTAACGATCGCCAGATAGTCGCCCCGCAAGCGTAAGGAGGGCAAACCGACGATCAAACCAGCGATACCGGCTGCGATCCCGCCAAGGATCATCATCAACACTAGCCACAGCCAATCCGGCATTCCCGTCGGATTGTAAAAATGAACCGCTACATAGCCCGTTACATAGCCACCGACTTGGTAAAAAGCGGCGTGCCCAATTGAGAACTGCCCCGTAATTCCGTTGATCAAATTGAGGCTGACAGCAAGGGTGCCGTACAGCAGCGCCAACATGATCAGCCGGTTGTCTAGCTCTTCGAGGTTGCCGACTATGAACGAGTGAAAAACAATCAGCAAGGCAGCGACGATGCCGACGCTTACCAGGCGAGTTAGCATCTCGCGGCCCATTACGCCTTTTCCGTCCCTACGCTTCCCAGCAGGCCGCTCGGACGGATCATCAGCACGACGATGAGGATGACGAAAGCAACCGCGTCCTTAAAGCTTCCGTAGCCAAGCCAAATTACCAATGTCTCGGCAACGCCCATCAAGAAGCCGCCAAGTACCGCACCAGGGATGTTCCCGATGCCTCCCAAAACGGCCGCCACGAACGCCTTAACGCCCGGCAGCAGCCCATAAAAAGTGTCCAGCGGCGTTCCCAAAGCCGTTGCGTTCATCATGCCGCCCGCACCCGCAAGTGCAGAGCCAATGATAAACGTGAGCGCGACCATCCTGTTGACGTCGATACCCATGAGCGACGCCGTGCTGAAGTCGTGCGAGACCGCGCGCATCGCCCGCCCTGTCTTCGTTCCTGAAACGAACCACCAGAGGAGCAGCATAAGCGCGATCGACACGCCAAACATCATCGTCTGCGATCCGCTTATCGTCAGATCTCCGAATAGAGGCAGGTCGGTAAATCGCGCCGTTCCAAGCGGGTTGACACCCTGCGAGATACTCGGCTGAGGCGAAGTCCGAAAAACGAGGAGGCCGCCTTGCTGGAGCAAAAGCGACACACCGATCGCCGTGATCAGAACGGCAATGCGCGGCGCGTTGCGCAGCGGACGGTACGCCAAGCGTTCAATCAAGACCCCTAAGAGCGCGCAACCCACCATCGCTCCCACCAACATAATGGAAAGCAGAGCCCAGGATTGCATCGCATCCTTGTCCAGCCACTGCTCAGCCGTGTAGTAGGCGATGTACGCGCCCACCATATAAACCTCGCCGTGAGCGAAGTTGATGAGCTTCAACACCCCGTAGACCATGGTATAGCCGAGGGCGATCAGTGCATAGATCGCCCCCAACTGTATTCCATTGATCAGCTGTTGGTCTAACAGCCCCCAATTGATTTCAGCGAGAATCATTTACTGGATGCATCATACATCGCAGCTTTCAGAATCAAGCCTGGTTTTTGCGCATTTCCGTCCGGACCCATCGTAATCATTCCGGAAACAGCCTTGAGGCCGCTCGTCGCGGCGATAGCATCTCGAAGGCTCTTGCTGTTCATCGCGGAAGCACGCTTCAGCGAGTCGATGAGCACAAGCGCGGCGTCGTAGCCCAGCGCGCCCATGGCGTTAGCAGGCTCTGCGTCGTACTTTTCCTTGAACTTCGTAACGAAGTCTTTCACTTCGGCACGATCCTCGAGGTTGCTGTAGTGGTTGCTGTAGTAAGCGCCCATGATGCCATCGCCGCCCGAGTTGAGAAGCTCGGTCGAGTCCCAGCCGTCGCCGCCGAACATCGGAACGTCAAGGCCGACGTCCGCTCGCTGACGAGCGATCGGGCCGATCTCTGTGAAGTAGCCCGAGCAGAAGAGACCGTCTGGCGTGGACGCCTTCAGGTTCGTGAGCTGAGCTTTGAAGTCCGTGGTTCCCTTCTCATAGAAGTCCTCGGCCGCAATCTTGCCGCCAAGCGCCTCGAAGGACGCCTTAAAGTCACCCGATAGGCCGACGCTGTACGGCAACTGCCTATCTGTTAGGATCGCCACGTTCTTCAACCCGAGGGTGTCATACGCGAACTTTGCGAGCATTGCGCCTTGGAAGGCATCCGTGTAGCAGACTCGGAAAAACATGTTTCCGGTCTCGCTCAGGGCCGTTCGGGTTGAGCCGATCGAGATGATCGGTACGCCAGCGCCCTGGCAAACTTCGGCAGCCGGGCCGGTAACGCCGCTCGCAACTTCGCCGAGAACAGCGAGGACCTTCTTGGAACTCACGAGTCGCTCGGTAGCTGTCTTGCCGGAGGCCGGTTGGCCACCGGTGTCTTCGGAGATAAGCTCGATCTGCATTCCGTTGATGCCGCCTGCGGCATTCGCTTCGTCCACAGCTAGCTGCGCGCCCTTTCGGGACTCATCGCCCCACGGCTTCTCGGAGCCGGATAGGCTCGCAATGAGGCCGACCTTGATCGTGTCGCCCTCTTGAGCGTTGCCGGCGCCATTAGATACCGGCCGATCAACGGGAGCGCCATCGCTCGCGTCGAACCATTCGATGTTCTTCTCAGGTACCCATGTGGGTTGGGCGCCGGCGGATGCGCCGCCTCCGCCGCTGTCGTCGTTTTTGCAGCCTGTCAAAAGTCCTACTGAAAGGACTCCTGCGAGACAGGCAAAAAGTAGTCTTTGTTTCATATACCTTCCTCCTGACGAGAGTGCGAGGGGTTAGCCTCGCTTGGTCGATGCTTAGTATACGGGATGAGCCGCCCCTACAACGCGCGATTCCCACCCTTTGGCACGAATCCGTGTACAATCACACCGTCCGGAGACATTTCCTACGACCATGGCTTCTGAAGAACTGAACACACTGATTAATGAAGCTGCCGAAGCGGTTCGGCAGCAGAGCTTCGAAAAAGGTATCGACATCGCGCGTCAAGCGATCGAACTGGATTCACGCAGTTCCGACGCTTATTCGGTGCTCGGCGTCGCTCTTGCAAAGGCAAGTAGGCATGACGAGGCTACCGACGCTTTCCAGAAAGCAGTTCAAACCGGAGCCTACAACGCCCGAAACTACTTCAACCTTGCCATGCACTACTACGGCCTCGGCAAAAAGAACGACGCGATCGCAATGTGCCAAGAGGCCATCCGCTGTAATGGCAAGCACCGCGGCTCCATGGAACTGTTGAAGAAGCTCGAAACAGAGACCCACGTAGAGGTCGCTCCTTATCAGACATCTCTCGGCGACTCGCGCGGCAATGCCTATCAGTACAAGAAGGAAGATGCCGACGAAGGCCCGCCTCCTTTCTAGAGGTTCCAAGATCGCAACCAAACCACCCTTGCGGGGTGTAAAGACGTCCGTTAGACCCCCGGTTCGCCTTCCGCTACTTTCTTTACCTTAGCGTCTAATCGCTCCCTTCGTCGCTGCATTACGCCGGAAATCTCATTGCTGAGATCATCGAACAATGTGTAGCTTGCCGGGATAACGAAGAGTGTCAGCAGTGTCGACAACGACAGGCCGCCGATGATGACAATGCCGAGCGGCGCACGAAACTCTGAGCCGCGGCCAATCGCAGCGGCAACCGGCAGCATCGCAAGGATCATCGCGAGCGTCGTCATCATAATCGGTCGCAATCGAACCGGCCCGGCTTCAAGCAAAGCCGCGTGACGGTCTCGCCCCTGTTCTCTTAGCGTGTTTGTGTAGTCGACCAAAAGAATCGCGTTCTTTCCGACAAGGCCGATCAACATGATAAACCCGATCATGCCCACGATCTCCATAGGCGTACCCGTCATCATCAGCGCCAGCAACGCGCCAACGAATGCCTGAGGCTGCGCGAGCTGAATAATGAATGGATACAGGATGTTGTCAAAAAGCGACGCGAGCACGAGAAACACGAGAACAATGCCCAAGCCAAACGCGCTCATCATGTAAACCATTTCGCGCGTTTGCACTTCGAACTCGCCACCAAAGCCGATGTTTTCTTCGGGAATACCGCCTTCGAGAAGCTTTTGATAAATTTCTTGGCTCTTAGTACCAACAACCTCTCCCGGAAGCAGTTGTGCCTGAACCGCAATTTGGCGTTGACGATCGCGTCTTTCGACCCTGTCCGGGCCGACGGCTTCCTCGATCGTAGCGACGTCACCCAGGAAAATCGGATTGCTATTCCTGAATGTTATCGGCACACTGGCCAACGCAGCAGGATTCTGGCGAACGTCATCCGAGAGGTTTACGCGAATATCGTATTCTCTACCGGCTTCACGATACGTCGCCGAAGTGTCGCCCTCGAAGAGGGTGCGGGTCGCTCCACCTAATTGCGAAACATTTAGGTCGTTGTCCGCCATCCGAATACGGTTTGGCCGCACGAGCAATTCCGGCTTACCCGGCTTCGAACTCAATTCAACGTTGACAAGCCCATCAATCCCGGCCATGATCTCCATCGCCTTTGCGGCGAGTGCAGGTACCTCGTCAGGGTTCGTGCTCTTGATTCGGAAATCAATGGGTGCGCCGCCAAACGCACCACCTGCCGTGACAACAATCTTCGCGTCCGGCACCTTTCCGATTGCGCTCTGCAATTCGCTGACAATTGTTGTCGACGATTTGCTGCGCGTCTTTTCGTGCTTCACCCAAAACATCATGCTCTCGAGCATGGCTTCCTTTGGAATAAGGCTGACGGTGAGACCGGCATATTGCGAGCCGGAATTGCCGACACCAAAGCCGCCGCCGAATTGACCGACTTGAGTGGTTACATATTCGGTTTCTGGCAACGCGATCGCAACTTTCTCGACACGTTGCACCACTTGCGTCGTGCGCTCGAGCGAGGAACCGGGCGGCATTGTAACCTGAACTTGTACCTGTCCCGTATCACCGCCACCAAAGAAACTCTGCGTGAAAATCGGCGCGTCTTTGCGAACGTTCAGCATGTAGCCCGCAACGCCGAAGAAAACCATGACTGCCGCAAAGCCGAGGCCGGCAAGTAGCGGCGTGATCATGGGCTTCTTGAAGAATCCGCCTAACCACACGCCTATCGCAAGCAACCCGAGTGGCATCGCCATCATGGCCATCTCTGGGTTAATGGCCGCGAGGATAGCTGGCAGTTGGGTAAAGCAGAATAGAGCCGCGATAACTGCGATGATCTTTAGAATTTTTGTCCGAGCGACGGCGCTGCCGACGGTTAAGCCAAGAGCGAAGGCGATTGACATCATGGCCATGCCTTGCGCGCCCATGATAGCGGTGCCCATACCAACGCTCTTCGGATCCGCGTTACTACCCGAACCAATCATCATGAACACGCCGAACAAGAACGCCCAGCCGGCCATAAACACCAGCCA
>JBDSVQ010000006.1:0-10300 GCA_039927135.1 Fimbriimonadales bacterium
CAGCTTAAATTGTTGCCAAGCAATTTCGTGGCCGCGCGCAGCCCACGCCGTATCCTGCTTGAGTTTAAATGCAATGCGCAAAAACCGCTCCGCGCCTGGCTCGTGCAAGGTGTCCGGCAAGCGCAACCGCACGATTTCTTCCGTCGCGGGCGCGGTGTCCAGGTCGTCGATCGTCCCGCTACCAATAACCTTGCCATCTTCCGTTACGTGCCAGTCGGTGGCAAATTCGGAAAGGCTGGTGAAGAAATGTCGGTTGCGGATCCTAATGTCGCCATTTAACAGGTTTTCTTCGGTGATGTGCACGGGCTGATAAGCCTTCTTTACTTCCCAGATCTTCGGCGTAATCTGCCGATCGGGCATGATAAGTCCGTTATTGCAAAATGGGCCGTCGTTCGGATGGTCGTCGAAGTCGCCGCCGTACGCGTAATACCGGTCACCGCTGCCATCAGACTTTCGCAGCGATTGATCCACGAAGTCCCAAATGCAGCCGCCCATATTTCGGTCGGAGCTATAAAATGCGTCGACGTATTCCTGCAAATTGCCGACCGCGTTGCCCATTGCGTGCGCGTACTCACACAAAAAGAACGGCTTGTCCGACTTACTCTCACCTTGCTGCAGCACGTAGTCTACGCCCGGATACATAGTGCTATCGACGTCGGCAACCTCGTTAAATCGCTCGTAATGAACGGGGCGCGACGCATCCATTTCTTTTACTAGCTTCGATGTCGCTGTGAAATTAGATCCCGGTCCGGCTTCATTTCCGAGCGACCACATGATAATGCTCGGATGGTTTTTGTGCGTCGCCACCATGCGCCCCGTTCTGTCTAGATGTTGCTGCAGCCAAGCCGGGTTGTTACCGAGGGAACGCTCCATGGAGTAACCCATTCCATGCGATTCGATATTCGCTTCATCGATCACAAAGATGCCAAGCTCATCGCAAACCTCGTACCAATATTCGTCGTTCGGATAATGGCTGCATCGCACCGTATTAATGTTAAAGCGCTTCATGATGAGCGCGTCTTCCCGCATCTGCTCGCGTGACAACGTCCGCCCAGTGTCGGGGTGAGTTTCGTGACGATTGACGCCCTTGACCTTTATTGGCACGCTGTTGACCTTGAAAACGCCACCCTCGACCTTTACGTCTCGCATTCCTACGCGACAAGTGCGAACATCGACGATCTTTCCGCTGTTATCCTTGAGAGTTAGCAAAAGCCGATATAGATAAGGCTTTTCGTTGCTCCACAGTTTAGGGTCGCGCACCTGCCCTAAAACGGTGGGCGCGTTCTTTCCGCCGGTCCGCAATCCATCGGCGGTCATGCTTGCAAGCCGCTGAACTGTGCCGTCCGCGTCGTACAAATCCAAGACTAATTCGTAGCCGCTCGTGCCCTCGCCCAAGTACTGGATATGCGTTTGTATCCGCAATGCTGCCATGTCGTAATGGCCATCGCGAAATTCTGGTGTGGCGGAGAAATCTGTAATCTGCATCAGCGGCATCGACATTAGCGACACATCGCGGAAAATGCCACCGAAGCGAAACATATCTTGATCTTCTAAGTAGCTGCCATCGCACCAACGATAGACCTCAACCGCAAGCGTATTGCTTCCGGGCTGAAGGTAGTCGGTTAAATCAAACTCTGCCGGACCCTTACTGTCCTCGCTATAGCCCACCTTCTTACCGTTCAGCCACAAATAAAACGCAGAGTAAACGCCGTTGAACCGGATAATCGTTCGCCGATTCTTCCAGTTGTCTGGTACCGAAAAAGTGGTGCGATACGAACCAACGGGATTGTAATCATGGGGGATAAACGGCGGGTTTGCGCCGTGCGGATAGCGCACGTTTGAGTAAATCGGGATGCCGTAACCTTGGGTTTCCCAGCACGAGGGAACCGCGATCGTCTGCCACCTCGAGTCGTCGTACTGCGGCTCGTAAAAAGTTGCCGGTCGATCATCCGGCTTGCCAACCCAATTGAACTTCCAATCACCATTTAGCGATCTCCAAAACTCGCTCGACTCGCGATTACCGCGCAATGCCGATTGAACACTCCCAAACGGCACCGAGTCCGCCCTTGGAGGCATTTTGTTAGTACCGAAGACGGCGGGATTCTCCCAGTCCGGAACAGCTTGCGGCAGCATGACGATGCAGGCGGCGATCGCGAGGATCACGCCCGCTCCCTCACTTGCCGAATCTCTTCAATTGTCGTCGCCAGCGATTCGCGGGAAGTCTGCGGCGTGGTGATCTCGAATGGCTTACCATTTGTAATGCAATCAACGAAGTACGCGATCTCGTGGTAATAACCGCCCATATCCGAAATGTTTCCTCCGCCCTTAGCTTCCATTTTGGGAAACTCCGGCACTTGAGGCTCGCCACCGTCATAAATAGTCATCGGCCCCCCGTCCATGATCACCGCGCCGCCTTCGAAGATTGCCCTGAAGGTCATTTCGAACGGGGTCTTCGCGGGCAAGTTCCAGCCGCCCTCCAGGTGCGCGACCTTTCTGTTGAACGACATTGTCGTAAATATTTGACTCACACCTTTCTCATCGACCGTGCCGCGCGAAAAAACTTCGTCAGGAGTCCCCAACAAGTAGTGCGCAAAATCCGTGTCGTGAATATGCATATCTAGCGCGCCTCCGCCCGATTTAGTGGGATCGCCCAGCCAATTGTCGCTGCTCCAATGCGGATACTCACCGTATCGAGTTAGGTTTATCGATTTCAATTCACCGAGACGTTTGTCGTCAACGATTGTTTTTAGCAGGGCATATTCCGGCCAGAATCTGATGCAGTGGGCGATCATTAGGCGAACGCCTGCGCCTTCGCATGCCGCAATCATCTCGCCGGCGTCATCTAGCGAAAGGGCCATCGGCTTTTCGCAAAGCACGTGTTTGCCAGCGTTTGCCGCTTCGATAGTCGCCACTTTGTGCAGATACGTGGGAAGGCAAATATCCACTGCGTCAATTGCTTCAGCAGCGAATAATTGGGCCATCGAAGCGTAAGCCGGGACACCGAACTCCTGTGAGAAGTTCTCTAGCTTTTCAGGCCGATGGTCTACTACAGCAGCAAGCTCCGCCGTGTCCAGGGCGCGATACACATTGGCGTGCATGCGTCCCATAAACCCACAGCCTACAATCGCAACCCTCAATATTTCTTCCTCTCGGGCAATCCGATCTTGAACGATTTTATTTCCCAGGGGCGCAACGGGATCCGGAGACCCTCAGTAAAAATGCGCGCTGGGGCAATGCGATCTTCTATGAAATTGACCTCCTCAGCGCTCGTAGGAGCAAAACCAAACTTCATGGTTCCTTGGAACGCTTTGCCGGTGCTTTCAAACATTCGCACTACAAACGCGCCCCCGTCCTCCGCCATCTTGAGCGTCGTTGGCAACACGCGTCCTCCCGGGCCGATTTGATCAAAGTCCACTGCGGAAAAACGCAGCGGCGCATCGCCGTGCGCGTCGAAAGGAACCGTTGCCGAAAGTAGCGGCTGATTGAACTCCGTCGCCCGTCGCGGCACCATGAAATCTCCCCAATCGGCACTCGTCGCTGCGACTTTGTACTTCCAAACATGCAGTCCAACGTCGGGTACGGGATCGGGGTCGTAGCTCGATCGAATCAAGCTCATTCGCATGGTTGAACCGTCGTTAGAAAATCCGTGCTTGGCGTCGTTAAAAATCGCCAGGCCGGCGCCGCCTTCGCCAATATGCGCCCATTGAAGCGCCGGCATTTCGCGATTGTCGTTAGCCCGCACTAACGCGCCGAAGGGCACAGAGTATGTGCTGGTTGCGCTCTTGAATGGCGTTTCAAAGGCGACTCTTAGCAAAGCGTTCGGTTGCTGGTTGGTGCCCACTCCTTTCCAATCGCACGTCACCTCAACTTCGATATCGCGCGAGTCCATTACGCGGAATCGCTGCGTAACAATCGATTCGCCGCTCACGCTATTCCATGCGGGAACGCGATATTTGTAGGTTACGTCAACAAAATCAGGACCGGCAGCGCTTTCAGCGTAAAATGCCTCCAACGGTTGCACGCGGTCTATCCTTCCCAGCACCCATGCGCTCATACCCGCAGGTCGCTCCCAGTGAATTTCCAACCTGCCAAGGGCCCTACCGGATTCGATATTCAGATCCTTAGAAAACAGCGAAGAAACGAAGCCACCCTTTCTGTCGAATCGAACCGTTTGAAACTGCGACTCGATGGTATAGCCTTGGTCGCCAACCTTCAAATTCGGTTGGCGAATCTCGTTTGCGCGGGCGGCGCGCAACTGGTAAACGGAATATCCGAATGCCGGTACTGAGCCGGCGTAAAATCGAATTTTGCGGCTGTGCCTGTCGATTGTCGTTACCGGATAAACGCTGCCATCCGATGTTTCGGCCACGACTTGATCAAGATTGATCGACTGCCCACCGTCCCAACCGCTCTTCACCAAGTATGTTTCTACCCATCCGCCACGCGTCCAGCCAAGCGGATTGAAAACCATAATGCTAACCCCGCCATCCTTCGGCGTGACGCGCAACGATAGCGTTTCCATTGCGCGCATCGCAATGTCCTTGTTTTGGGCAATTACACGCTCTAGAACGGCGTATGTTTTCAAGTACGGCGAGTGAATGCCGCTGCCGGGGAGTGTGTCATGGTGGTGATTAAAGGTGATGTCTTCCCATGACTTCCGGAAGGTGGCCGTTGGATACTCGAAACCAAACAAATGCGCCACAGCCGCCACGGATTCCGTGCTCGTCGTCGTCGCTTCGGCATCGCGATTTAATTCTTTGACGCGAGAATGGGTTGTGTAACAACCGTCAAAAATCGGGTTCAGCTCGTCGTTGACTTCTGGGATCTTCGTTAGGTCGTATGTTTCCAGCTTCTTGAAAAACTCGGTCGCCGTCGAGAACTTGACCGTGGGCTTGGATGGGTCCTTCATCTGCGCAAGAGCCCACTCGATCATTTCGCGCGTCGGTCCCCCGCCGTGGTTCCCAACCCCATAAACCCACAAAGAGTCCTTGCTATTACCGGTCTTCTGGAAATCGACCATTTCCTGGAACTGTTTATAGCTAAGGTCGCTGTTGTACCAACTGCCGGTGGCCGGTTCTTCGAAAGCAAGCACTTTCGTGCCGTCAAGGCCCTTCCACCAAAACAGTGGTTTGCCTTTTCCTCCGCGGCAGAAATAGTAGTAATCGACCCCGCCTTGCTTTAAGATTTGCGGCATTTGAATGTTGTGGCCGAAGGTGTCCGGTTCCCAGCCGACGACTGCCGTCTTGCCGAACTTCTCCCTAAAATAGCGTTGCCCATAGAGAAAGTGTCGGGCCTGCGATTCGTGAGAAATTAGGTTTAGATCGCCTTCGCAAACGCGACCGCCAACCAACTCCCACTGCCCGCTCGCAACCTTTTTCTTGATTTTCTCAAACAGGGCCGGATAATTCTCCTCTATGGTTTGATACAGGCAAGAACTGCTTTGGCTAAAGGTAAAGCCGGGGTACTCGTCCATGAACTTGACCGCCTGCTCAAACGTTCTCTCGGTGGCAACAATGCCTTCTTGCCACTCCCAAAGCCATTGCAAATCAATATGCGCGTGACCCACCAAGTGGCCCGTAAACTGCTCCATCATCGGGTGCGTGTGCTCTAAAACGTTGCGCACTTTATGCAGAGCGTCCTCGATTTCTTGGGCAGTCGGATTCCTTGCCTCGATGGCCTTTAGAATCTCTTCTGCCTCCGCAGCGTGTTCCTTCATGTGCGGATCGTCGCTTGTTTCTGCGAATTGCTTAGCAAGGTTGATAGATCGTCGCGCCTCGTCCAGTTTGCGCATTCGCGCCCCGATTCCAAGGACCTCGGTAACAAGCGCGTTTATATTTGCGGTTGAAACGCGCGCGGTTTCAACGGAAACTACCGAAGGCTCCGTGGTGTATCCGCTGGCGCTGTCAAAAGAGCGGGCGGGTGCGGGGCCGGTTTTATAAATCGTGACAACTGACCCGTCCCGTTTGCGAACAATAACGTCGTCTACAAACTGCGCGTACTGGCCATCCGGGTCGCCTTCAAAAACTAGATTCCAAGCGCTTGACGTCCTTCCGGCGACGCGATCGAGCGAAATCTTCCGAGTAAGCCATTTGCCCACTGCATCCGGCAGCAAGCCATCGCCGTGGGCGCGAATGCCCTTATCATCCGAAATCCCAACGTCGCGCAGTGGAGCACCACCGCCTTCGAATTGCACGTCTATGCCGCCCTTCGCGATCGGATTCGAGGGCGCTAAGAACACCCGGTATTCCAAAACGTCGCCTGCATCGAACCGAACTCGGTTGGCAGCAATCCGATAATACGTAAACCAATTGCCATTGCCCTTCGCGAGATTCTGCGAAACGAAGGCGAGGCACTGATCGGCCCGAACGGGGGCGATGGCGAGAAGGGCTACTAGCGATAGCATGTCTCGCTAAGTATGCCCGTTACTCCCCTCCTTTTCGCTTGCGAGAGGGAGGGGCAGGCTACCTAGCGAATCTCGGCACTCGGTCCAAAACTCCTGGCAGAGTCGGAAATGGCGCGTGCGGTTCGGTTTGATACCAGTACGCCACGCTAGAGTAGTCGTTTTCCTGCAAGTTCGCATGGCCGTGCTCGATGCTGAAGTGCAGCCGTTTGCGGAAAATCACCGGGTCCGGTATGTGCAACCGGTAGCTGGTCACGGCCTTGCGGTTCGGCCGCTTTGGGTCGTGCTCGTGAATCGTGGTGCCGCCGTAGAGGCATGCCTGATCGTGCATGCCCCATGCCTGCGTCAGGTAGTCCTCGCTGCCGGTGCCGTGCAGCGAAGGCGGCCAGGTGTCGTCGTCGATAAAGAACATATCGTCACCTTCTCCCCACCACGTTAACTCGGGCGCTTGAATTTTATTGGGGCCGAAACTCTTTTCCAATACCGTCGGGTCGATATTCTCGACGCTCAATGTAACGCCCACAAAATGGCCTTCGCCTACCGCTTCCAGAATCACGTAGTTGCCGTCAGCGCTGGGGTTCGGATCGGGCATGTGATTCCAATAATTCTCGCCTTTCGAAACCAGAGTTCCACCTTCGACGACCGTGGGGTATTCCTGCCTATATTGCGCATGAAACCGCAAAGGTTCATCCCAAGAATCCATTTCGTCGTAATCTACATAATAATAAAAACTATCGCATCGCTCGCCGCTTTGGTTCTCCATTTCAATGCGAAAACCGCCTGAGTACGGCATTGGCAGATAACAGTTAAGTGCGGTACCGCCGCCGACGTTACCGTCCAAATCCTGATGGCAAACTGAATTAAACGCCGCGTTTTCAAACGACTTGACAATTCCATGCCCCAAGCAGAAAAAATCGCCAACGGGGCACTCGACGCTCGGCGTGTCTTCGCCGTCCCACCAAATCCGCAACACCATTTTTCGCATGTAGAGCGAGTCGCGGTGGTTGATCGTAAACCACAGGTGCCGTATCACGCCGGCGCCGCCGACCTCCGCTAGCACCTTGTTCTCGCCAGGCTCGAACGGCACCCAGTCGTGGTTCCCTCCGGTCGTGTCCCAGCTCGAAACCCTCTTCGTCCGCCCCACGCGGCGGTGCATCAAATGATCCATCGCGCCTAGGTTCGACGTTTCTTTGCGGGTTACCTGCGCGACCGTTGCGCGCGATCCGTGGAACGACGGCGCAAGAGAAGCATTCATTCATCATCATCTTTCTATACCGTCACACTTTTTTCTGGATTCATTTGGCTCACTTTTTCGGGTCGGTAGTGGCGTGCGCCGCGGGCGTGGTGGGAGCAGTAGACGCGGCCGGCAGCGAGGAGGCGGGCTAGGGAGTTGCGGATGGAATTCGGGTTCCGTTGAAGCTGATTCGAGACGTCTCTGGCAGACAGGGCGGCGCGAGATTGGGCGATAGTGGCGAGGATCTGCTCATCGAGTGAGCGGCGTCGCGGTTCGGGGGTGGGTTTCGGTTGACCGGCGTAATCGTAGGCGAACGGGGCTTCGTTGGTGAGTTGGATTTGGAAGTTGACGTCCTCTCCCCTGCCGGCGCTTCGGAGCGTGAGGAGGCGGGGTTGAACCGAGTCGTCGGTGTTTAGGTGGATGGCTTGGTCGACGGCGCCTGCGTAGTGCATGACCTCTTGGTAGGGGTCAACGTTGGTTCTCAGCGTGTGGAGCAGCAGGCCGGTGACGTTCATGACGTAGCAAAGTCGCTTAAAGCGGGCGAGGGTCTCGCGCGTGTTCCAGGCGGAGAGCTGTGCGTGGGCGTCGAGCGGATCGACGACGATGAGGCGTGCCGAGAGCTTACGCACCCAGGTTGCGAGTTCCTCGATGCCTTCCTCGGGTATCGATCGGCGGTCGGGCGTAGGTGACGTAGACCGGGTAGTTTTCCATGCCCTTGGCGATGGTGCGGAAGGGGGATTCGCCTGCGGCTAGCCAGAGGACGCCTCCCATGGTTGTGGCTCTTCGGGCGAACGGCTCGCCGCTTGCCACGGCTCGGGCGATGGCGGCCGCCAGGGAAGACTTGCCGCACTCGCGCTTGCCGAGGAGGGCGGCGCAGTAGCCGAGGGGGAGGATTCGGTCTATGAGATATCGGGGCCCTGTGTCTTTCTTGGCCGGTCGGTTGAAGTGCATCACTATATAAGGCACTTCAGAGGGCATTTGTCAACCACTTTTCTCTGGATTCGTTCCGGCGTGCGTCGGAAGAAGGCTTCACGCCACCCGACACCTCATAGTGCCCGCTGAATGCCCTCGGCACCGTGACGTGCTAACGACAAGTGGTAACGACGAAGGATAGTGACCGCACATCCCGGCCCGAAGTACCATCTGATGATGAGAGGCGTGCGGCGATACTTCGTGTGGGCAGTTGTGGTCGCACTTTACGTCTACGGCGTGTCAATGTCAGCGCCAAACCCCCAAAGCGGAGCGATAGTTTTCGTTCTGTCGCTGTGGCCGATCCTCGTTGCAGAGCTATCGCGGTCGGATGACTCCCTGACCGTCTTCGCGTCAATGGCGCTGCCCGTTTGGTTTCTGGGCGGCCTGTTTCTTTTCCAAGGTGCCCTTAGTGATTCGGGCGGGTTTGCCTTACCGGAAGATGTTGTCGGACCGGATATCACGTTTAGGTGCTCGACCGCTTTTTTGCCGGGCGGGTTGCTTGCCGGGTTTGCGCTTAAGCGCATGAACTGCGTGGATGAGCAGCGCGACTACGTGTTCGAAATCGTGTCGCTCGCCCCGTGGATCGTCCTATACATCGGAATCGTAATAGGACTCTTTCTTTGATCACCCCTGTTTCTTAGTTAGGCCCATCTCGTCAACTCAAAAATCACATATCCGATCGTCAGCCCGAGTGCCGCGCACTGCCTCGTCACCAAGTTCTTGGGCTGCCTTCCCGTCGTTCTCAACTCGATCCACGGGTCGATCCACATGCCGACTGCGGGTATCGCGGCGAAGGCAGCTCGCGCGCCTAATAGGTGCAGTACCAACCCCACCGCCAAGGCAATGCCAAGCCCAAGCGCGAATTGCGACCACTTCTGCTTTGTCGTCAACTCGGCCATTTCATTAATTGTATCCGCTGAAAAAATTCAAGTGGTCGAAACGCCACTGTGGTCCGGCAACGAAAAGCGCCCCGCCGAACTCAATCGACAGGGCGCTTGAAACGGATACTTACCTGCGTCGGAGTCGCAGGAGCACGGCTAGCCCAAGCCCCAAGCGCCACTTGCTAAAGCGCACGGTACACTGTAGACGTGAGTCTGCCTAACCCGAAGGCTCCATACCGCTGGCTGTTCCTGGACCTCAACTCGTTCTTTGCGAGTGTCGAGCAGCAGGAGAACCCTGCGCTGCGCGGCAAACCCGTGGGCGTCGTGCCGATGGACACCGACAGCACGGTCCTGATCGCCGCAAGCTACGAGGCTAAGAAGTTCGGTGTCAAAACTCTCACCCGTGTCGGCGACGCTAAGAAGATGTGCCCGCAAATTGTTTTGGTCGAAGGCAACCACAAGGCTTACGCCGACTACCACAAGCGCGTCATCGAAGCCGTCGAGACCGTGATGCCTATCGACAAGGTCTGCAGCATCGATGAAATGCGCGTGCGGCTGCTGGAAACCGAAGGCACCGAAGACGCTGCGAAACAGATCGCCCTCAACATAAAGCAAGCGATCAGAGAGCAGGTCGGCGAGTGCCTCACGAGCTCCATCGGCCTCGCGCCGAACGCCTTCCTCGCCAAAGTCGCCACCGATATGCAAAAGCCGGATGGCCTCGTGCTGCTGCATCCGGATACGATGGCCGAGCGGCTGGCAGAACTCGACCTGATTGACTTCTGTGGTTTGAACAAGAAGATGAAGGTCCGTCTC
>JBDSVQ010000007.1:0-7694 GCA_039927135.1 Fimbriimonadales bacterium
TGATGATGAGAAAACTGAAACTTGTTTTATTTGTTGCGATGTTTGCCCTTTTGGCGGGCTGCGGCGGCGGCGAGAATGCAAGCGCACCGCCGGTGGTAGAGAAAACGCTGAAAGTTGCGCTGATTACGCCGAGTTCGGTTAACGACTCTGGCTGGAGCGCGTTGGCCTATCGCGGATTGCGGCAAATCGAGCGCGAATTGAATGCGGAGGTTCAGAACGTGGTGGCTTCGTCGCCTGCGGAGATTGCCGACGCGATGCGATCTTATGCGCAGAAAGATTTTGATTTGGTCATCGGCCATGGCTATGAATACAACGCCGTTGGAATCGAAATTGGGAAGGACTTTCCGAAGACGGTATTTGTTAGCACGAGCGGTGACAAGACCGCTGAGAATGTTGGCACGTTTCGGTTTTATCTGGAGCAGGCTACTTACCTTTGCGGAATGGTGGCGGCAAAATTGACAAAGACTGGCACGGTCGGGATGGTCGGCGGTCCGAATGTGCCGAGCATAGAAAGCACTTTCCAGGCGTTTGAAGCCGGTGTGAAGGCGGTTAACCCGGCTATCAAGGTGCTGAAGGTTTATACGAATTCGAACGACGATGTGGGTGCGGCGAAGCAGCAGACTTTGGCGCTTATCGACCAAGGCGCGGACATGATTATTCACCAGGCTAATGCTGCGGCCGGGGGTGTTTTTGAGGCTTGCACTGAGCGCGGCGTTTTGGCTTTTGGGACGAACGCTAATCAGGCATCGGCTGCACCGCGCACTGTTTTATGCAGCGCGGTTATCGTTGCGGAGCCGGCTTTTGTCGATTTAGCGCGGCGCGTTTCCGAAGGCAAATTTGAAACCGGGGTTAACCTTCAGGGCATGAAGGAGGGCGCCGTCGACATGCTATGGAATACCGAGATTACGGGCGGCGTTCCGGATGAACTGATGGATATGATCGCCGAGACGAAAAAGAAGATTGTCGCTGGCGAGATTGTTGTTCCGAAGTTGGAGTTCTGAACACCCAGACCGAGCCCGCCCTTTTCGCGAATCGCTTGACAAAGCGATTCGGGCCGGTTGCTGCGCTGGACAAGGTTGATATCGCGCTTTATCCGGGCGAGATCCACGCAGTTTTGGGCGAGAACGGGGCAGGGAAGTCTACGCTTGTGGGCATTCTTTCCGGCAACCTTACACCCGATGACGGCGATTTGAGTTTGGGTGAAAGAAAGCTTTCGTTTCGAAGCGCCAGGGACGCGCGCAAATTCGGCGTCGATATCGTGCAGCAGCATTTTATGCTTGTGCCTGCGTTTACGGTTGCGGAGAATTTGGCGCTGTTTGCTCTCGGTGATAGTTCTCGCGTTGTTGAGCACGCTCGGGAAATTGCAGACCGATTGGGATGGAATCTTGACTTGCGGGCGCGTGCTGCCGATTTGTCGGTGGGGGCTTTGCAACGAGTTGAGATAGTAAAGGCGTTGATGAGTGACGGCCGCATCTTGCTGCTTGATGAGCCGACCGCGACGCTTACACCGAACGAAACCGAAGACCTGTTTCGCGTGATGCGGAGACTGCGCGAAGAGGGGAAGGCGATCGTGTTGATCACGCACAAATTGCAGGAGGCGCTCTCGGTTGGTGATCGTGTGACGGTTTTGCGAAGGGGGAAAGTAGTGGTTTCTATGCCCGCACAGGGCGTTTCTCCGGGGCAACTCGCGGTTTGGATGGTGGGCGATACTCCGCCGGAATTGAATAAGCCGTTGCGCTCGGCGGGGAGTACGGTCGTGAACGTGGCTGGGCTATCAATTTTTGGTGAGCGTGGCGAAACGGTTGTCGATAACGTTTCGTTCTCGCTTTCTGCCGGAGAGATTGTTGGCTTCGGCGGGGTTTCGGGAAATGGGCAGGTTGAATTGGCGGAGGCGCTTGCCGGTGTGCGTGGATCGATTGCGGACGACGTTGCCTATATCCCGGAGGATCGGCAGAGGGACGGTTTGGCGCTGCCGATGTCGATATCGGATAACTTGCTGGCGTCGGCGAGAAACCGCAAGGAAGTGTCATTTGTGGGCGTTCTTGTGCCGTTCAAAGTGCGATCTTGGTGTGAGCGAGTCGTCGCGAAGTTCGGAATCAAGACTGATTCTATCGACGCCCCGGCGTCGTCGCTGAGTGGTGGGAATCAGCAAAAAGTGGTGGTCGCTAGGGCGCTTGATTCCGAGCCTGAAATTATTGTAGCGGTTAACCCGACTCGGGGATTGGACATTGTTGCCGAGAATTATGTGCACTCACAATTGTTAGAGGCAAAGCGGCGCGGCGCAGCCATTGCGCTGTTTTCGACGGACCTTGAGGAACTTGCTCTGCTTGCGGATCGGACGTTTATTATGAGCGGTGGCAGATTGCTGCAAGGCGATAATGCCGCAGAGCTAATGGGCGGCTTGGAGTGAGGCTAACGTGGGTGTTGTTGCCCTTTGGGTTGGTGTTGATTCTAGCGCTGACTATTCTGATTTTCGGATTGCCATTTGGCCAATCGCTGCAGCTGCTTTTTGAAGGCGCGTTGGGTGATAAGTTTGGCATTCATCGAACGATATTGAAGTGCGCGCCGTTGATCATGGTTGCGCTCGGCACGATTGTGGCGTGGCGCGCGGGAATGTTTAATATCGGCGGAGAGGGACAGCTGATATTTGGGGTTTGCGTTGGTGGATGGATCGCGGCCGCGGCGGGTGGCTTGCCTGCGGGTGTGCAAACGCCCGTCATTTTGATCGCTTGCGGGCTGGGTGGGGCGCTCTATGCTGGGATAGCGGGCTGGTTGCACGCTGTGAGGGGTGTAAATGTTGTTATTAGTACGATTTTGCTGAATTTCGTCGCGCTGCATTTGCTTAGCTATCTGGTTCGTGGGCCGTTGCAAACTTCGGCAGGCACGATTCCGCAATCGGAGCCGGTGGATAAGGCCGTGCGGTTTAGCATTCTTGATCCGCAGACGGCGTTGCATTTCGGTGTTCTGCTGGTTCCGGTGTTCGCGGTTATTGTTTGGTTTTTGCTAAAGCACACCACCGGTGGATTGAAACTTAGATTGGTGGGGGCGAACCCGAACGCGGCTCGGGCGTCGCGTATCGGGGTGACGCGGGTGCAAGTTATTGCTTTGATGCTGAGTGGAGCACTTTGTGGATTGGCGGGCGGGATTGAGTACTTGGGAAGCAGCGGGATACTGTTCGACGACTTTTCGCCCGGTTGGGGATTTTTGGGGATTCCCGTTGCGTTATTGGCGGGATTACATCCCCTGTGGGCCGTGGTTAGCGGCCTTTATTTCGGCGCATTGTTTGCGGGCAGCAAGAACTTGGAGGCGTTCGGCGCGACCGGATCGGCGCTGGTTTATGCGATGCAGGGCGCGGCGGTTTTGGCATTTGTTGCCATTAGCCGATTTGCGGTGCGGCAGACCGAGGAGGCCAAGTCGTGAACGTTTTTATCGGTCTGATCGCCGCGATGCTTTCCCTGGGGACGCCGCTTATTATCGCCGCGGCGGGGGAGACGGTTTCGGAAAGGTCGGGCATTTTGAACATCGGCCTCGAGGGCATGCTTTTGGCATCGGCTTTCGCGGGGTTTGCGACGGCTTCTGAGACCGGTTCTCCTTGGTTAGGATTTCTGGCGGCCATCGCCGTTGGTATTGCAATCGCATTGGTTAGCGCTGAGCTTATTCTTAAAAGGCAAGCGGACCAGGTGGTCGTCGGCACCGGCGTGAACCTGCTTGCGCTTGGCGTGACGGGTGTTGCGTTCGTTTCGATGTTCGGCAAGACCGGGCAGCTTGTCAGCGTAGCGACGATACCGACATTCGGGGGCAAGCTTTCTATCGATTTTGTGATGTTGGTGACTCCTCTCGTTGTCGTCGCCGCATGGTGGCTTCTTTACCGAACTCGATGGGGGTTGGCGGTTAGGGCGTGCGGGGAAGCGCCTCACGCGGCGGAGGCGGCAGGGCATAACCCGCTGCGGTTGCGAATGCAGGCGATGCTTTTCGGCGGAGCGACGGCGGGCATCGCGGGGGCGTACTTGACGCTCGCTCAGACCGGTTCGTTCGCCGAGAACATGACCGAGGGGCGGGGCTTCGTTGTGATTGCGGCGGTTACCTTCGGCAGGTGGACCGCGAAAGGCTCGGCGCTCGCCTGCCTGCTCATCGCTTTCGCCTACGGATTAAAGTACGCGATCAACGCGATGCGGCTGCCGGTCGCGCCACAACTGTTTGACGCGCTGCCGTATTTATTGGCATTGGCAGTATTATGCGGGGCGGGCAGGGGCGCATCGGCGCCGGCCTCTTTGGCGCTGCCTTATAAACCACGCACATGAAACTCACTCGCCAGGTCGCGTTTAGCAGCGGCCACCGTTATTGGCTGCCGCACTTGAGCGAGGCTGGGAATAGGGCGCTTTTTGGGGCGTGGGCGTCGCCATATAATCACGGCCACAACTATGTTTTGGAGGTGACCGTTTCGGGGCGCGTGGATGACCGGCATGGAATGGTCGTAAATATAAAGGATATCGACGATGTGTTGAAGGACCGGGTCGTTTCTCGTTACGATCAGAAGAGTTTGAATGATGAAGTGGACGAGTTTAAGGGGCGCTCCACCTCGACCGAGTTCATCGCTTTGACGATTCGTGATATTCTGAAGCCTGTGCTTCCGAATGAGGTGCGGCTGGAAAATGTGCGCGTTTATGAAAATCCGTTGCTGTTTGTGGATGCCGGAGAAGGCGAAGAAGTGCGGCTGACTCGAGTTTACGAGTTTGCGGCTTCGCATCGTTTGGATGTGCCGTCGCTGTCGCTTGATGAAAATGTTGGGTTGTTCGGCAAGTGTAACAACGCCGCCGGGCACGGCCACAACTACATTTTGGAAGTTACGGTTTCTGGGACTCCGGATGCAACGACCGGCATGATTGCCGATCTGGGAACGATCGACAAGGTTGTAGAGGATGAGGTAGTTGGCCGGTACGACCACAAGCATTTGAACGAGGATATTCCGGAATTCAAGGGCGTAAATCCGACGACCGAGGTCGTCACGCGGATGATTTGGCGGCGACTCAATGGAAAACTGCCGGCAATGTTGCAGAATGTTTTGGTGAGGGAAACGGCTCGGAATATATTTGAGTATTCGGGCGAAGACGAATAGCATATGGAAGAACATTACAAAGGAATTCTTGAAGGCGTCGGCGAAGATCCCAATAGGGAAGGGCTGCTAAAGACGCCGAAACGCGCCGCAGAAGCGATGCGTTTTATGACGCAAGGCTATACCCAAGACCTCGAGACAATCGTGAACGATGCGATTTTTCACGAAGACAACGACGACATCGTAGTTGTACGAAACATCGAGTTCTTTAGCATGTGCGAGCACCATTTACTGCCTTTCTTCGGGTTTGCGCATGTTGCGTATATCCCGAAGGGGAAGATTATCGGAATTAGCAAAATTGCTCGCATCGTTGATATGTTCGCGCGCAGGCTGCAAGTGCAAGAACGATTGACGCAGCAGGTTGCGTTGGCGCTGCAAGAGTGTCTCGAGCCGGCGGGCGTCGCGTGCGTTATCGAGGCGAAGCACCTTTGCATGATGGCGCGCGGCGTAGAAAAGCAGGCGAGCAACGTGTCGACCAGCCACGTGACCGGAGAATTCCGCGAGAATCACATGACTCGAAAAGAGTTTTACGACCTCATCGACGATAGCCGGAAATACGCATGACCGTTATCGTAACCGGGGCGAGCAGCGGTATTGGGCGCGCGGTCGCGTTGGATCTGCACGGCCGCGGAATCAACACGGTTTTATCAGGCAGGAACGAAGAACGGCTTAGCGAAATCTCTGACAAATGCGACAAGGCACGATGGGTCGCTGGAGACGTTTCTGATCCGGCGGTCGCGCAGAAGTTGTTTGACGCCTTGCCGGAAGGTCGAATTGGCGCAGTGTTTGCCGCAGGTGTAGCCGACTTCGGAAGTACGACGACTTTTGAAGACGAAAAATGGCGGGCGGCGCTCGATGCGAATTTGAACGCTCTCTATTACTGCTGTAAGAGTGCGATTACCGAAATGTTGACGCGCGGAGGCGGCAGGATCGTGAATGTGCTGAGCATCGCGGCGATCCATCCGTTCCCGCAGTCTGCGGCGTACGTTGCCTCGAAGGCCGGCGCGCTCGGATTGACCCGGTCACTTCAGGCGGAGTTTCGGTCGCAGGGCATCGAAATCACGGCGTTTATCCCCGGCAGCACGGCCACCGAGCTGTGGGATCGGCAGGCGTGGTCACCGAGTACGGCGGATATGATCGAGCCGGACGACCTGGGCCGGGCGATCTCCGACGTGCTGCTTTCTGAGTCCTCCGGGGTCTACGACGAAGTCGTCTACATGCCAAAGCGCGGCATCCTGTAAACTACGAATATGCGAAAGGTCGGCATTTTGGGGGCGGGTGGCATGGGCCGGGTTCACGCGCGGCATTATAAGAATATCGGCGATATCGAGCTGATGGCTTACGACGTTGACGCGGAGCGGCTCACTGCCTTTTGCACCGAAACCGGTGCGACTCCCGCTACTTCATCGGATGACCTCATGGAGAGAGCCGATATCGTCGACATCTGCTTGCCGACGCATCTACACGCGGACCTCGCGGTTAAGTCGCTTGAAATGGGAAATGCAACGCTTTGCGAAAAACCGATGGCGCGCACCGTTGCGGAATGCGCGCGTATTGCGGAGGCGGCAGCAAAGTGCGGACATTGTTTTATGCCCGCGCAAGTGGTTCGCTGGTTTCCTGAATTTCGTCGGGCACACGAGATGGTTAAGAACGGCGCGGTCGGCGATGCGTCGGCGATTCGGACGCGGCGTTGCGGAAAGCATCCGCAGGGGGGCAGGCGGCTGGTTCACAAACTACGAGCTTTCGGGCGGCGTACTTATGGACCTCGCGGTGCATGACTTCGATTGGATTCGTTGGACTTTCGGAGAGGTGAAGCACGTTTTTGCGAACGGTATCGATCATCGGTGGCCGGCGGGACTGGATTACGCCTTGGTTACCATGACGCTGGATTCGGGCGCGCTCGCGCACACTGAGGCGAGTTGGGCAGACCCCGCCGGGTTTCGTGCTGCATTCGAAGTTGCCGGAAGCGGCGGGTTCTTTGAATACGACAATCGATGGACGCCTCCGCTGCGCACGGTCAACGAAAAAGGCACGTTCAACGAATCGCCTATGGCGCCGGCAGACGATCCGTATTTTAGGCAGTTATCGGCGTTTATCGAAGCCGTCGATAATGGCACCGATCCGCCTGTTACGGCAATCGACGGCCTGCGAGCGGTTGCGATTGCAGAAGCTGCGATCGAAAGCGTAAAGAGCGGCAAACCCGTGATACCCGCGCGGGGTTAAATCAGGTTTTCAGAAACCAACCGCTCAGCAATTTGAATGCCGTTTAATGCCGCGCCTTTCTTTAGCTGATCGCCGCTGCAGAACAGGCTGATCGCATTGGGATTGGAAGCGTCCTGCCTAATGCGTCCAATGAGAACAGCGTCGGTCTCGGCTGCTTCGCAAGGAGTGGGGAAGTGGTTTCTTTCCCGATCGTCGACCAATCGAATGCCTTTTGCTTCACTGTAGGCGCGTCGAATATCTTCGGCGGAAGGGGCGGCGTGCTCGAGCTCGACGTTGACACTGAGGGAGTGCGCGCGCATGACCGGAACCCGTATGCACGTAACGTCGATTTTCAGATCAGGCAATCCGAGCGTCTTAC
>JBDSVQ010000008.1:0-11107 GCA_039927135.1 Fimbriimonadales bacterium
TGATTCGCGCCGATCATGTTCGGCATCCAGGCGTTGATATAAAGCCCTTCAGCACCGCTAGCAAGAATCGGATTTCGCAGCCCGATCCAATAGCGCGTGATGCGCAAACCGGGAGCGATCGGCAGCACCACTTGACCGATTGAGGTTCTCAGTGTCGGGTCGACTCGGTTGCGGCCGGGGTTGAAATTGGGGTTCGACGGGTCGCCTTGTGCAGGAGCGACGAAATCTATCTTTGCGTTGTGCAAGCGCACAAAGCCTTGGCCACCGTTGATATTCGGCACTTTGACTTCGATCGCAGCTTCGGGCATCGAGTTGTCCAAAACAGCTGCTGCGACGCTTAGCTCGCGATTGATCCGGCTGGCAACCTCTCGCGAAATGTCCTGTGCTTCTGCAAATGACTGAGCGGCCCGAGTCAGGTTCAAGGCCTGAACCAGCGGGATGCCGATAAGCGTGATGAGAATCGCGGTGATCGCTAAAACGACCAACACCTCAACCAGTGTGAATGCTTTCCGCAGTTGCTTCATCAGTTGCTGTCTCGCCTCGTAAGTTGGCTCTCGACTTCGACTTTTCGCCATTGCCGCGTCCATGCCTCATGCAAATCCATGCGTTCGGCAATTTCGTTTGCGCCATCTCCTGGGACGTCGTCTTTATCCGCCTTGTTCCAGATCACACGAGCGCGTACCGAACTTCCGCCGATGCCGCGAACCGCGTAGCCGTAGCTCCAATCGAAAGATGCCGCATTGGGGTCAGCCTCTCTAATATCGATCGAAGGCAGGAAGCCCAGAGGGTCACCGGGAGCGTTCGTGCCCCGGATAAGGAAATCTTGGTCCTGCAAAACTCGCAGGTTATTGGCTGCGTCTCGGTATCGAATCTCTCGAATTGAGACTTTCGCGCCGAGGTTGGCCGGAGAGAAGTAAACGCGCGTCGGCTGTCCACCGCCGCCGTTCGTTCCGCCTACGTACGCTTGAGCCGTGCCGAGCGCCGGAACGCTCGAGACGAAGATTCGCTGCGGCGCTTTGAAAACTTGAACCGCCCAATCGTTGTGCGCCTTATAGAGAACGCGGAAGTTTCGGCCTGCCGGGTCGACATCCGTAATCGGCGTCTGAGCTGCATCAGGCAGGATGATCGTGATACCGGTGTTCGATAGCTCTCCGCCACCGGCAAGCAGCGGGCTGCCGAAAGCGATCACGCCGCGCAGGTAATCCACCTTGTAGCTTTTAGCGCTGTTGGTATTGGCTGGGTTGACCGTCGGCGAGACGATGCCTCCCGTATCGAGGTCCATCACGACGATGTCTCGATCCAACGCGAAGCCGCCGTTGCCGTCAGGCACCGGAACGTTCAAGCCTTCGTACGCTCGGCGGTCGTTCTGCTGATCGCCCGTGGCCTTTAGCTGAAGCAGTCGAAGCTTGTGCAGCGGGCTTCGAGTTCGGTCGGCGCGAATCTCGTCGGAGATGATGTGCCAGTCGTAAACGTCGTAGTTGATCTGCGCGACTAGCGGAACGCGGTTGCGGTCGCGCCGCTCTCGAAAATTGTAAGCGCGAGGGTTGAACAAGATCGCGCCGAGGTTGCCGGCGAGAACCTTATACTCATACGGATAACGCGGGTCGAAAACGTTGGCGCTCGGAACCTGATCGAACAACCGATTGGCGCTAACAGAATCAAAAGCGATCTCAAGGAACCCGGGAGGGTTGCCGACCAGCGCCACCAAGTTGATCGGGGAGACCCGGTCGTTGGCGTCGTCATAAAGCGCGTGTGCGGGGTTGCCCGGATCGGGGTTCGTGCTGACCGTTACGATCGCATCGATCACGTCCACCCTTTCTAGCTGGCCGCCGTTGTCTCGGAAGTAGCCGAAGCTCAATTTGTAGCTGACTGGGCGCCATTCGGTGCCCGGAAGCCAGACCTGTGCCATGCCGTCGTCGTGGTCAAACTCCCAGGACTCGGGATTGCTTCGGGTTTGCCCTGACGACGAGTTACTGACTCGGTCGCCTTCCATTGCCCTGCCGTAAACCAGAAGCAGCGACGGGTCGTCCACGATCGGGGCGAAGTTCAAAATCTTCAAGCCGCCGAACTCGTTGCCGACAGGCCTCGGTGCGGGGATGGTGCCGCC
Source organism: Fimbriimonadales bacterium (assembly GCA_039927135.1). Classification (GTDB taxonomy): domain Bacteria; phylum Armatimonadota; class Fimbriimonadia; order Fimbriimonadales; family ATM1; genus JACDEQ01. Next base: position 2,108 of record JBDSVQ010000008.1, read on the forward strand.
TTCGCCGATAATGCGTCGAACGCGGTTGGCGTCGTTCGCGTAGCGCCACGGCACTTCGCCGCCGCCGTTTACAATCACGTTGCCGTTCTCCAACATATCTCCACCAGGCCCAAGTTCTCTCGGGCTGATGGTGGGGTCGGTCTCTAACAGAAGCCTGTTACCCACGAAGTTGTACTTGACAGGAAGAATCTGCTCGGGCAAATCCTCAGCGTTCGTGGTGAGCTTGTCTAGCTCGGCACGAGCCATCATTTGCGCGGTGGTGTAGTCACGCGTATTTGTAAGCCCGATGATCCCCAAGGGGAACAGGCGCATCGCCGTCAGGATGCCGACGACGAGCACGACCAAGACCACGAGGATCTCGATCAGGCTAAAGCCGCTGGATTTGCGTTGTCTTATCATTGGTCTAAGCCGTTAAGGCCGTCCGAAGCCCCACGACTGCTCCCAGACGTCTCGGGAGTCTTCGTTGCGGGCGGTGCCGCTCAAGAACAAAACGATAGTGTCGCGACCTCGTATCGGTGACGCGCTGCCGCGTTCGAACCTGGCGAAGTACGCGTCCCACGTGACGATGGTGTCCTCACGGGGGCTGTGGTAGCCGAGTTGTCTCGTGCTGTCGTTCGGGCTACCGCCTTGCTGGCCGTTGAGTGTCCAGAACAGGGCGTAGCGAAGCTCATAGATGAAGGTGTTTGGGTTAGCTGGGTCGCGGACTCGAGCGACGTCGTAGCTGTCCCAGGCATACATTTGAGCGGGATCGGTCGGCACATCCCCGTTCAGTAGGAACGGGTCAATACCGAGTTGCGCGTAGCGCACTACGTCCGGGCCGTTAACCGCGTTGGTCTGGAAGGAACCGGAGCCGAGAACTGCTGCGCCTCCGCAATTGCCGATCTCGTTGCCGAGAATCTGCCTTGCATCACACGGGACGCCGTTGCTGCGAGGGTCGATGTTCGGCCAAAACGCCTGCACAACCCCATCAGCCTCTTCCAGAGACTCGACGCTCTTGAACGTGTCGATATCCTTCACACGTCCCCGATACAGGTACGCCCGGCGAAGCTCGTCAACTCTTCGGAGAACGTTGCCGTTGTACTCAGCCACCTGCAAAAGCAGCGGCGGGTAGCCGCCTTGGTCCTCGCGATACAGCTTCAAAGCTTGATGCAAGGAAGCCAGATTCGACGAGTCGGCGCGCATCTTTGCGGACCGTTTCGCCGAATTGAATACAGGGAAAATGATCGCTGCCAGGATCGCGATGATCGCAATGACCACCAACAGCTCAATCAGCGTAAAGCCTCTTCGTTTCATGTTGTCTCCGGGAGAGTTAGAAAACTGACGCCACTTGGGCGTCAGATGTTCCGAGCTGAGCTCGGCGAAATCGTTTATTGGCCGTACCGCCACGACCGCTCGTAGATGCCTCTGCCGTCTTCCGGCCTCGCGGTGCCGCTCAAGTACAGCACGATCGTGTCTTTGGAGTTATCCAGCGGCGCGGTGGTTTCGTCTTGGAAATAGGTGTTCCAAGTGATGATCGTGTCTTCGGGCTGGTCACGGTAGCCGAGTTGGCGCGGGTTGTCAGAAGGGCCGCCGCCGCCTTGCCCCATCTGCGTCCAGAACAAAACGTAGCGCAGTTCCATGCCGTCGGCCGAAGCGCATTGCGGGTTGAAAGACGGGCCGATGTCGTAGCTGTCGTAAGCGTAGAACTCGACCGGGTCGCCGGGGTTTTGGCCGTTCAGCGGGCCGGGGTTGAAGTTGAAAGCGAGGTCGGTGTAGCGAACGAGGTCGCCTGGGCCTTTGAACTGCACTTGGCTCGGGCCGGACGCCGTTGCGTCTCGCGTCGGCCAGCAAGCCTCAACTGTGGCTGCTTGGTCTTCGTTAGGGTCGCCTTGGCTGTGGAGCACGGTGACGTCGTCGATGTTGCGCTTAAAGAGGAAGCCTCGCTGAACCTGCTCGATGCGCTTGAGCATGTTGCCGTTGTACTCGGCGGCTTGAACCAGCAGCGGAGGGTGGCCGCCCTGGTCGCTCTTATAGAGGGACAGCGCACGGGCGATCGCTGCCATGTTTGTGATATCCGCCGTGCGTTTTGCTTGGATTTTCGCCCTAAAGAAAACAGGCAGCAAAATAGCCGCCAAGATCGCGATAACCGCGATGACCACCAATAGCTCTACCAGGGAAAACGCTTTTTGCCTCATGAGTCCTCGTGACGCCCGTCGAATCGTTTGACGGCACCGCCGACCCGACTTGTTCCGCTGAAGTTCATTATAGTCGCAATTTGTAGGCAGCGAAGAAGTCGCAGCCGTTGTCCTTCTCAAAACAATCTCGCGTCTGTTTGGTTACCTGAGCCTCGTGTGTGCCTTTTCCTCACTGCGTGCTCATAAGGTGTCAGCAATAAATGACGATTCAGACCCGCGTACCCGCACGCCCGATCTGGCACACGGCACTACCGTCCTCAAATAAAGGATTCGTCCGATTCGGGCTTGCCTTAGAACTTCGTGGGCGTGCCAAATACTTTTGCGCCGAATTGAGGAGGGCGGCGGAGGGTCAAATGTGCATAGCACTGATTCAGGGCCACGAAATAATGTATAAACTGAAATGTTGTCGGCAACTGAGCCGACTAGGAGGAAAGAACCATGATAAAGCACACATCGTTTGCTTGCACTCTTCTTGCGCTACTTGGCCTGAGCCAAGCATCAACAGCTGTCGACTGGGGACAGGTTGATGACTTCCAAGATGGCACGACCCAGAACTGGATTACTAATGCACTCGGACAAGGCGGTGGACCGCCACCCGTCAATATTCCGAATGGCGGACCCTCAGGCAGTGGGGACGCTTACATGCAACTGACCTCGTTGGGTGGCACTGGCGCGGGCAGCAAAATGGTTGTGCTAAACGGGATGCAGTGGTCGGGCGATTACACCGCGGCCAGCGTTACAATGCTGACGATGAACGTCAACAACCTTGGGCAGAATGACCTCCATCTTCGGATTCTGTTCGAAGATCCGTTCATGGGACCACCCAATAATATTGCCTGCTCAACCGTTCCCGTTATCGTGCCCGCAGGATCCGGCTGGATGTCTGCACTGTTTCCTGTTGCTGTAGGTGATCTGACGGCATTGCTAGGCAACACCAGCACGGTGCTCTCAAACAACACCGTTCTGCGGATCTACCACGGCGTAGCCACGGGATATCCGGGTCAGCCTATTGAGGCGATGCTGGGAGTCGACAACATCACGGCCGTGCCAGAACCTACGACGGCAGCACTGACTGGGCTGGGCCTAACGGCTCTCATTGTGAGAAGGCGATTGCGACCCAGGTCGTAGCGCCGCCGGGATTATGGGGCGTTCGCCCCTAGATGCTAGAGCGAGTTGGCACCCATAGATGGAACGCTGGCTCGCTTTACGCCCTGAGTAGCCGGGGTAGCGTCTGAAACCATCTTGAGATAAGGCTACGCCGACGCCAACCGCCGAGTCAGCCAAGGGGATAACTGGGTTCGAGCGTCCCGCGACCTCTGCCTGTAATCGGCTACCGCCGCAATGCGAAGTCCCAGTAGGCCTGAAGCCAACCACTGAAAGTGCTCTGGAAAAGAACGACCAGGATGGCGGCGACGGCGAGAGCGGGGCCGAAGGGGATGTGTGTTGGGCCGGGGACCCAGTCGTCCTCTTCAGCTTCCTCGGGGGCGTAAGCGGGGCCGAACCACTTCTCTTCGAGCTTGGGCCAAAACAACGCGAGAACGTCCACCAGCAGCAAGTAGCCGAGCCCGGCTTTCGCCAAAGCTCCCACGGACTCGGGCTCCTCTTCAATGCCGTCGTCCTCTTCTTCATCCGACTCCGCCCGCCGTGCAGCAACTAGCGAAATAATGCCGAATACCAAGCCGATCACGATCGAGAGGCCAAAGCTCATCAAGGCGGCAACGGGAAACAGGACGGCGCCCATGCCTCTCGCTAGCTTGATATCGCCATGCCACATCGCATCTCGGCCCAGGAAAACCCTGCCCCCAAACGCAATCCCCCAGAGCACGAACGTTCCGACAATCCAACCGGCGAGCGCTGCAGGCAGGGTGATTCCAGCAAACGTAAACATCCCTCCGCCCTGCGAGATCAGCCACGCGTTGTAGAGGACACCGATCAGCAGGATCATCGCGTTGATGGAATCCGGGATGATGAAATGCTCGAGGTCGATAAAAAGCGCGGCCATCAGCGCGGTTGAGAATCCTGCGAGGGCGATGAACCGGGCGGGGTCGCTGCCTTCAACCAGCAGCTGCCACCAAAGAGCCGCCCAGATGATGCCCATGAGAAGCTCAACACGGAAATAGCGCCAGCCGATAGGCGCTTTGCAGTAGCGGCACTTGGCACCGGCGATGAGAAAGCTGAGGAGCGGAAACAGGTCCGGGGCACCCAGGCGGTGTTGGCACTTGGGGCAATGACTCGGCGGCTGCGCGAGCGACATACTGCGCGGAAGTCGATAAATGACGACGTTCAGGAACGACCCGAACGTCGCGCCGAAGAAGAAACCGAAGAGCACAGAAACCGCAGGCAGCATGCGTAACTAGGGACGCAGTCGTGCGGGCTAACGACGCGCCGGGTGGTGTGGAGTGCTATTCCTTGGTTAGCTCTTCGACGTCGGCGACATCCTTAGCACGTCCTGTCGAGAGCTTGTTTTGGATGAGGTGGCTTCGACTGATAAGAGCGACAGGTATCCCATCAAACTCGGTGACTTCGCGATCCGCCCAAGCCGCGGAAAAGTCAATGCCGGTAATCGAAGTCAACAGGTCAACGCGATTCGGCTCGATGCCGAGCCGCAGCATCTTGTCGGCACCTTGCAACTCCGCTGCTTCGACCCGAATGCTGCCGCGACTAAAAACTTCGATCGCCGAAGCAAGCCTTTTAGCGTTGACCTCCGATGTGCCGACGAATATGTCTAAGTCGCCGGTTAGCCGTGGGAAGCCGTAATAGGCCACCGCATATGCCCCGACGATCAGATAATCAACTTCGTTCGAGTTCAACGATTGTAAGAACTCGCGCAAGTCCTTCTGAAGGGCCATAGTAGTTGAGGATCAGCTCCTGGAGTATCTCCAGGCGTTGTTGGGGCGTTAGGCTGCGTCGATACGCACGATCGGCGGCATCTGCCTCGTCGTGGGACTCGAACCACTTCGCCGTCATTTCCACGCACATATTGTACTTGCACAGGCGGAAAGTGAAACTGCCCCGCTCTTTCGAGCGAGGCAGTTCTTGTCACCGAGGCTAGCGTCTATTGCAACGCGTCTGGTGACGATAGCTGCGTAACCGCGTTCACCAACGGCAGCAACATCGCGATAACGATGAAGCCGACGATGAAGCCGAGGACGATAATCAGCAGCGGCTCGATAGCGGCAGTCAGCGAGGCGAGCGTCGCTTCGACCTCGTTCTCGTAAAAGTCCGCGATCTTTTGGAGCATGAAGTCCAGCGAGCCGGATTCTTCGCCAACCGAGATCATGTGGACGACCATCGGCGGGAACATGCCGCTTCGCTCAAGCGGGTCACCAACGCGGTCTCCTTCTCGGATTCGTGCCCTAGCTTCCATGAGAGCATCGGAAATGATAATGTTGCCGACGGTTCCGGCGACGGTTTCCATCGCTTGCAGGATCGGAACACCTGAGGTGAGCAGAGTGCCAAGCGTTCGGCTGAACCGGGCAAGACAAATCTTGTGGTGAAGCTTTCCGAAAACCGGGATCATCAGCTTGATACGGTCGATCACACGTCTACCGAACTTCGTGCTGACAAACGCTTTCCAAACGATCAGGAAAACGATGATGCCGATAATCATCCAAAGCCACCGCGTGGTCATAAAGTTGCTAATGTCGATGAGCAACTTAGTAGGGCCGGGCAGGTCTTTGATACCGAGGTCATCAAACACCTCGATGAACCGCGGGATGATAAACGTAACCAAGAAGATCACGATCGCAACCGCAAAAACGACGACCAAGAACGGATAGGTAAGCGCGGAGCGCACCTTGCGCCGAAGCGCGACGTCGGCCTCCAAGAAGCCTGCGATCCGTTGGAGCGTCTCTTCCAAAACGCCGCCGACTTCGCCGGCTCTTACCAAGCCGATAAAAAGGTTGTTGAACGAGGCAGGGTGGCGCTGCATCGCCTTTGAGAGCGAGTCGCCTGACTCGACCCTCTCGCCGACATCCGCAAGGATGCGCCTCAGCTTGGGGTCTTCGGTCTGCTGACCGAGAACATCTAGGCAGCGTACGAGCGAGACGCCCGCATCGACCATCGTGGAGAACTGGCGACAGAAAACAGATAGCCGTGCAAGCTTGACCTTGCCGAAGGACCGCGGCTTGGAGCTGCCCTTCCTAAGCACTTCGACTTCGAGAATCTCAAAGCCTTGCTCTTGGAACCTCTTCCTTAGAACCTCTTCGGTATCGGCTTCGGCCGTTCCCTTTTGAATCGAGTTGTTTGCGTCGCGAAAGGTGTATCCGTATACGGGCACGATTAAAACTCCTGCTGCTGCGTTCGAACGAACGCGAACGCATTATGGACGAGATTATGGCCGATTTAGTTCTATCACCAAACCAGCCATATAGCGTTTGCGAGTGTAGTTAGCGCTGGCCGCCGGGGCCTGGGCCTCCGCTTCCCGTTCCGGGAGACGGAGTGTTGATCATCTTCTTGAGTTCTTCGACGTTCATGGCGCGGGTCATTGCTTCCTCGTAGGTAACGAAGCCCTTCATATAGAGGTCGCGAAGGTTCTGGTCCATCGACTGCATGCCGTGGGCAGCGCTTGTTTGGATCATCGAAGGAATCTGGTGGGTCTTGTTCTCGCGGATCAGGTTTCGGATAGCGGGGGTCGCTACCATCACCTCGATCGCGGGGATTCGACCCGGCGCGCCTGCTCGCGGCAGCAGCTGCTGGGCGACGACGGCCTGAAGGTTGTTGGCTAGCTGGATGCGGATCTGCTCCTGCTGTCCGGGAGGGAAAACGTCGATAACACGGTCGATAGATTCCGCCGCGTTGTTGGTGTGCAGCGTAGCGAAGACAAGGTGACCGGTTTCAGCGGCGGTGATCGCCAAGGCGATTGTTTCCTGGTCGCGCATTTCACCGACGAGGATGACGTCCGGGTCTTCACGAAGACAGGCGCGCAGGGCGTTCGAGAAGCTTTTAGTATCTTGGCCGAGCTCGCGCTGGTTGATAATCGAAAGGTTGTGCGCGTGTAGGTACTCGATCGGGTCCTCGATCGTGATGATGTGAGTCGCGCGGTTTCGGTTGATCTGGTTGATCATCGCGGCGAGCGACGTGGACTTGCCCGAACCCGTCGGGCCGGTGACGAGGATGAGGCCACGCGGCTTGGTGGTCAGATCCTCCAGAACCGGGGGCAGGTTGAGCTCTCGAACGGTTGGAATTCGGTTGGGGATCAATCGGAACGCGCCGGCGATAGCGCCGCGGTCTCGATAGATGTTCACACGGAATCGAGCCTTCTTTGGGAGCGAGTAGGAGAAGTCGAGTTCCATGGTGGATTCGAACTTCTGGATCTGCTCGTCGGTGATGATCTCGTACATGAGCCGCGCCGTGTCTGTCGGGGCGAGCTTCTCGTAGTTCAACCTTACGAGGTGTCCGTCCGTCCGGATGATAGGCTCGGCGTCGTAGCAGATGTGAAGGTCGGACGCGTTCTTTTCAACGACGATGTGCAGAAGCTCGTCGATATGGACGTCGTCCATTTTGAGTGGGCCACTGGCGGCCCCTTCAACTTCTTGAACGAGTAGTTCGTCGCCCGGTAATTCAAATATCAGTTCGGTAGTGCTCATTTAGCGTGCCTAAGGGAGAAAGGATACCTCTCGCCCTTCGGGAAGATTGTACTGTTCCCTGCCGATAAATGGACGGCAACACGCTTCAGTTAGTTCGCAGAACGGGCCGCCGGACTAACCGTGAGGCAAGGGACGGGCCCGGAAACAGCGCAGCGGCACTCCAACAAACAACAAGTCTAGAGTGTGCGAGCTTACTCGCGCTGTTGTCGCTGCCTGGGTGGGCCCGGTCCGCGTGCAATCCACTCAGAGGAGAATCAGTCTATGCCCTAGTGCGGGCCGCCGTGTATCGAGTCCACGGGTAATAAGTACTCTCGTTGAGGCAACATTAAGCGGATGCCGGACCCGTTGCAGAGCAGATATGGCACGCTGGCCGATGAGTACGCGAGGCTGTGGTCCCCGGTTATTAAGCCTATGGGGTTGCGTTTGCTTGAAATGCTGCCCCTGAACTCGGCGAAACGGGTGCTCGACATCGGTTGCGGCACCGGAAACTTGATTTCGGAGATCGGCAGGCATGCGCCGGAGGCGACGTATTTTGGGCTGGACAGAGCGGCAAACATGTTGGCCATCGCAGCAAAGCACAGCGCGGCGTTAGCGCAAGCCGACGGGTGTCACCTTCCGTTGCGCAACGCAAGCTTCGACGTTGCCGTAATGGCATTCGTCCTTTTCAAGTATCCGACACCCCTCGCCGGACTCAAGGAAGCGAAGAGGGTATTGCGGCCGGGCGCAGCGCTTGGAGTTTCCATCTGGCACGGCAACTCTCATGCCTTACCGGCTGACGAGATATGGGAGGATGTGCTGGCCGATATTCCTGGGTGCCCTGACGAACACGACAAATTGGAGGACCTGAACGAGGAAAACAAGCTGCGAGATATTCTGAGCGCCTCGTGTTTTTCTAGGATCGAGATTTACTGTGAAACATTCGAAAGGATATGGACGCCTGAATCTCTGTTTGTTTTAAAATCCGAGCTCTCTCATCGCGCACGGCTTGCTCGCTTGGACGCGAGCGAACAAAACCGACGCCTGTCAGAGGTCCGGAAGCACCTTTCCGACTTATCCCCAGACGCTTTCGTATGGCGGCCATCGATCCTCTTCGCGGTGTGTAGCGATTGACGATTCCCTCGAGTCCCCTCTGCGTGAGGGGGTGTTTCGTTAGTGCCTATGCTTCGGTTCCAGTGCCAGGCGAGACGCAAGGTGGTATCCGACTGTAGGTTCGTGATTCTCATACAATCGTCGACGCC
>JBDSVQ010000009.1:0-5901 GCA_039927135.1 Fimbriimonadales bacterium
ACGCCAAGCGGCATCCACAGAATCTTCTACCAAAACCGCGGGTGACAAACTCTCAAACAAATCATCACGAGAAACCGAAACCGCGGCACCGGAGTTCAAAGCATCATTAACAAAATCGTGCCCATCCAACGTTAGTCCTGCACTCGCCACAAAAAGAGAACCCGGACCCGCATTCCGCGAATCCAAGGTTACGCGGTCAATTTCCGCATCGCCGTTAATCTCAAGGACTCCCGCCAAAGATGCCAACTCACTGAGAAGCATTGGCGCCCCCCGTGGAAGGCGGAATGCGCAAATCTTTTAGCAGCTTCGCCGCTATGTCTTTGAAAACCGGTCCAGCAACCACACCACCATAATATCCGCCCTGCTGCGGCTCATTTATCATGACGAGCACCACCGCCTGCGGGTTCTCTGCAGGAACGTAGCCAATAAAATTGCTTACATACTGGTTTCCGGGCAGTTGCGAAGATCCCAGCTTCTGCGCGGTCCCGGTCTTCCCGGCGAGCCTATAGCCAGGGATGCGCAGTCGCTTGCCGGTGCCATGATCACCTTGCACTACAGCCTCCATCATGTGAAGAACCTCGCCTGCAACAGCGCTCGAAAAAACTCTTTCGGAACGGCGAATCGGCTGCTCCTTGCCGTCGATCCGCTTAATCAATCTGGGGTAAGTACGCACGCCGTCATTTGCAAAAACCGTAAACGCACTGGCGAGGCCGATCGGCGTCACACCCATAGCCTGTCCAAATCCCAAGTTCGCCGTTTGGATCACCTTGTTGTAATCGTCCCAGTTCACCACCGCCTTGCCTTCACCGGGCAAACCAACCATCTGCAATTCAAACAACCCGAGACTCTTCATCATGTCCGTGACCACTTCGAAGCCCATCTGCACCGCCCACGTAGCGGCAGCGAGGTTGCAGCTGACCTCCATGCATTTCGCAGGAGTGACGGTTCCGTGCGACCGACCGCCGTGGTCACCTGCACAAGACATTGCAGCCGTAGAAAACACTTTTGTACCGGTGCAATGCATCGTTGTCTCGAGGTTGATCGCACGTGTTTCTAGGCCCAGAGCCAATGTAAAAACTTTGAAAGTAGAGCCGGGCTCGAAAATCAACTGCGTCGCAGGATTTAATTCCGGACTCGCGATTCCTTTCGCTTTTGCGTCACGCCGTGCTTCGGCAACACGGTCCGGATTGTAAGTGGGATATGTCGCCATTGCAAGTAAATCGCCGGTTTTCGGATTTATGACAATCGCAGTGCCGTTCGACGCCTTGTGCTTAATACACGCAGCTTCCAAGGCATTCATAGCGGCAACCTGCAAATCAGCGTCGATCGTTAACTCGATGTTAGCGCCTGCAATCGCGTCTTTAGACCCCTGGTCCAACCACGGCAAAAAGTGGCCGGTATCGTCAGTAATGCCCTTAACTTCGCCATCTTTGCCCGCAAGCAATGACGACAACGACTGCTCAACGCCCGCATGCCCAACGCCCTTGCCATCTAGAAATCCCACGATAGGCGCTGCGTATTTACCCAGCGGATACTCACGACGCTCGATAGATCGCGTCCAAACGCCATCCGCGCCGTATTTGCGACGAACTTCCGCGACTTTCCTAGCCTGCTCGCGAGTCAGAACGAAATCGAAGTCATTAGCCGGGCCTTCCCTAAGCGCGTAATCGCGCAGCTCCGCGCCTGACGCTCCTGCCGCATCGCCTAGTTCAGCCCAAAACGCCGGGTTATCGGGAACGTCACCATTCTTCCCGTCTATTCCCAGCAGCATTGCTGGAACGGTCTGGGCGAGCAAGCGCCCGTCCGATGACATCACTTCTCCGCGCCCAGCGTGGATAACATCCTCTGACCAAAGCCGGTCGACCTCAGCCGCCTTATGAAGAATCTCGTCGCGTCCGAACCACTGCACGCGCAATTGATTGAACGTCACGCATATAAAGAGGAAGGCAAGGAAAACCGAAGGCAGCCAAAATCCTGCCGAACCTTGTTCGTTGCGTACCGACCGGCGCTTACTGCGACTTCTCATTCAACGCAAGATAAGACGCCGTAAAGCCGTTTAGAGCCGCCCAAGTCGCCATTCGATCTGTGCTTTGCAGCCGGTCGACATCTCGCCGAAGCCCGGCAAGTGCGCCTTCAGCCGACTGAGCGCGGGCATTAGCCGAGATCCCGGCGTGCCGCGCCTGCTCGAAGAAGTACTGCGAAACACCCGCCGAGGCCCACACGAACACGAGCGAGAGCAACCCAAGGCGCGCCAGATAGCCGACCGCGCCCGCGAGGGGTGCGGTCCGGCGTTCAACCTGTCGCTTCGGTTGCCGCTTGGGTGTCGTCGACGGACGTAGAGGCGCTTGCCTTTCTTCAGGTAGCGCGATGCCTATTCGTTCTGTTACTGCGCTCATTTATCTGACCTTTTCCAGAGCCCTTAGCCGCGCGCTCCGCGAGTTAGGGTTGTCTTTTGTTTCGATTTCTGTTGGCCTAAGTGGCTTCTTTGTAATAACCATAAAACCGCCTTCCTTGGACAGATTGCGAAACGCGTTCTTCACTGCGGCATCTTCACCGGAGTGATATGAAAGCGTAACGACGCGCCCTCCTGGCGCGAGGCAGCCGGCAATCTCGGCTACCGTTTCCTCCAGGTTTTCAAGCTCGCGATTAATCGCGATTCGTACCGCTTGAAACGTGCGCGTCGCGGGATGAATCTTCTTATCCCGCTTTGCTGATGGAATCGCCGAAAACACGGCGTCCACCAAATCTGATGTTGTCTTCATGCGGCCATCTTTGCGGCGAACAACGATGCGCTTTGCTATCGGGCCGGACCACAGCTCCCCGCCGAATTCACGCAATACGCGGGCTATCTCACCCTCGGAAGCGCGGTTGAGCCATGCCGAAGCGGTCTCTTTCGTATCGCGATCCATCCGCATATCAAGCGGCGCATCACCCTGGAAGGAGAATCCGCGAGACAAATCTTCGAAGTGCTGGAGGTTTACACCGAAATCCAAAAGAATTCGGTCTACGCCTTTCGACCGGTTTTCGCTCACCCAATTCGGCATGGATCGATAATCGGCATTTACAAACGTTTTGCCGATCTCCGCATTCTCCAAATTGGCCTTAGCCGTCCTTAGCATTTCTCCATCCCAGTCGAAGGCGATCAATTCGCCTTCCTTTCCTGCCATTTCCGCCATCGCTTCCGCGTGGCCTCCATGGCCTATCGTCCCATCGACGACAATGTCGCCTTTCTGCACTTCGAGAAGTTGAAGGACTTCAGCGAGCATCGCGGGCCGGTGCCTCACAATTCTTGCCTTAGATCAATTGCGAACTGACGGCAGCGTTTATCGCCATCGCTCGCATTTCTTCAGCCTTCGCTTTCACGTCGGCATCAAACTTCTCGTGAGCTTTCTTGGGCCAAATCTCAACACGATCCACGCCGCCCACTATCACGACATCGCCTTTCAGCTTCAGGTCGTCGCGAAACCTTTGCGGAATCACAAATCTGCCCTGCACATCGCAACGCATCTCGTCTTCCGCCATCGCGCCTAGTTGCCTCGTGGCAATCACGCGATCCAAATCTCCTGCCGGCTTCGCCAGCATCTCACTCAGCCGCTCTTCCCAAACCGCCGCCGGAAAAAGCACGAGGCATCCGAGCGGGCTTTGGTAAGATACAAACTTGACCCCAAGACGATCCTGCTTTTTTTGGCTGAGCCTGATCCTCCCCTTGTCATCGACCGAAGCGTCTTCGGTACCAACCAGGGGCGAAAAGGCCATGCGTGTGCTGGCCGACATTTGCGCCGCCGTCTCCATTAGGATAAATGCGGCCGGTAAAGCTTCCGTGCGTCACCGGCCACTAATACGGGTATCAAACCATCCGTGGTCTGAGTCATCCACCCGGTCTCCATTATATAAACGAAATGACGGTTGAATTGATGAATTGTAGGGAAATTTATGGGAAACCCGAAAGATTGTTGCGTTCGTACACTATTGATTTTCGTACTATGTAGACGCGCATCTACGGACCCGTAGGATTGGGTCTCCACCGGGTTACAATAAAGCATGCTCGCCGCAGCCCTCATCCTCGTCGGCTCAACGATCGACTATCAAACGGTAGCCAAGCCGCTGCCGGAGGTGCTGAAGGAGCTATCTGCCATTTCCGGCGTGGCGATGCGGGCGTCTACGGGCGTAGAGGACGATAAACTGGTGATCAGGGTCGACGACGTGGAGATCGAAATCCTGCGAACCAAGATCGCCGAGACCGTCGCCGGCAAGTGGAGCGAAAAGGATGGCGTATTCACCCTTTGGCGAGACGAAGATCTTGTAAAGAGTCGCAAGGAGGCTATGCTGGCGAGCAGGACTGAGCAAATCCGGGGCTCACTCTCTCGTTTTCCGAAGATCGCAAGCACAGAAGACATGATGGCCAAGTGGCACGTTTCCGGGCATAGTCAACGTGCAGCCATGCGTCTTGTAGGGTTGATCGATCTCGCCGACATGGCGTCGATCCCGGTCGGTTATCGTAAGGTTTACTCAACAAATCCAACCGTCGCACAAACGCTGATTCCAGGGGCAAACAGGACACTAGCTGAAGAAGTAGCGGAGCACAATAGGCTCGCGGAACGAGCCCGCAATCTCGAGGTGGACGAGCCTGCGCTCGGAACGCCGCAATACCGAACGAGGCAATCCTTAATCAAAGACTGGCCCTCGACGACAAGCTTCCAATTGATTTGCCGACCGCAGGAGGGTGGCATAACGGGCTTCGGACGGTTTATGTCGGGCAGCGAGGTCCTAGAAATCGTTCTCCTGTCATTCAATTGGGTCGATAAGAAACAATTGCCCCTGCCCGAGACATCGCAGCCAAACGAATTCCTCGCTCTTTCGCCCCGCAATACAGACGTTGCGCGATTGATGTCCCAAGATCAGTCGGATGGTAGCAATGACATCATTGAGGTCGATCCGGAGACAGTGAAAATACTTAAGACTCCTACGACGAACGAACCACTGACCCTTCACTATTCAGAAATGCTGCAATTTATTGGGCGGCGGACAGAATGGCAAGTTGTCGCTAACGTTCGCGATGAAATGGTCCCAATGCTTCCCAACGCAAAACCGACGCTACGTTCGGCATTGGATGCGATAACGAACTCAGCTTACACCTGGGCATCACTTAATGAAGAATGGTTACTTTTGGCACCATCGGAAATCAGTGACTTACAGCAAACTGACCGCACGGCGCTCGAGAAATTCATAGCGCGAAGTGCCGAACGTTTACCAACCCTTGATGACTGGGGGAGCTTCGCTTGGAAAAGTTCACCGCCCTACACCACTCAGCTACTGCTTCCTTATATGGCAGTGTTTACCAATAGCGGCGGTGGAGGCGATAATGAATGGCTAGGGTATCGCCTTTTCACCTCTCTCTCGCAGCATCAGAAAACAATCGCTCGAAACGGTGGCTCAGTGCGCTTTTCGGAACTAGGACAGGAAGCGCAAAGCATTTTGAATACTCTATTGTTCCACGTAAACGTCCCACGTGTGAGCGACAATGGCGGTCTTTCCACTGTGATGGAGTTAGGATTGGGGCCAAGCAGCGAACCAACGGACTTGTTGCCTCGCGGTATACCTTCCGATTCGGTCGTAACTTTCGCAGTGCGCAAGTCCCCCGCACTTTTGCCGACGCCAAAGACACCTCATGACATTAGCCCGTTTCCAATGCCGGTTTCGCGCTTGGCTTACAACGCTACCGTCGATCCTAAAGTGTTCTTACATGAAACTCGGCCGGTTTACCCGACCTTTCGAATTGGAACCATGACCCGAATCCAATTCACGCTTCCAGTTCAGGGCGATCTCGCGCTCCACGGATACCTTTACGAGTACGACATCGACCGTAACTCCAAGATTTACGAACTCGCGACGGCACCAAAA
>JBDSVQ010000010.1:0-7966 GCA_039927135.1 Fimbriimonadales bacterium
CGATCCGAGCGGCAAGCTCATGCCGATCACCGGGGCCGCCAAGCGCCGCCTCGTGTTCGCGATCGTTTTCAACCACTACGAAGGCGCTGCATCCAGCGTAAGGCCGATCCAGGACGCAATCGTACAACGCCTGGCCGTTCCGTAACTGCTGGACGCCCACCAAACAGCGAGTTGGCTTGCTATATTGTCGAAAGATTGACAGGATTACTGCCTATACTCATTCATTACTCCAAATGAGTTATACTAGTAGTCATCATAGTGTTAATCTTATATCCTAGTGCGATTTACTGCTAAACGATAGCGCGTAACTTATTGAAAATAGTCTTAACTTTATACGACAGATGGATGGAAGTATCGCCCGTTGGTGTACGTATAGAGGGATTCGGAGCGTGAAATGGCCGTTTTGACGCATGGCGAGAGGCTTCAAACCATGGATACGTTCATTTCGCATTGGAACGCGGTGAATCTTGCGCTCGCGCCCGGCGAGTTGGCGCTGAACGGCCCGTATACGCTGGCCTGCGGGTTCGTGCCGCATCGGGCCGCCGTGAGTGATTCGATGGAGGAGGTGGTCGAGCGAGAAAACTTGTGGTCGGTGGCGCGCTCGGACCGCGACCGGCTTCGCGGGCGGATCTCGGCGAGGTTTTCACAGTTTCGCGCGGCGGTCACCGCATTACTTCCTGGGTCCACTTATCTGGTTTCAATCCCGAAGAAGCCTTACCCGGCGTCGTCGGCGGGCGAATGGAGCGATGCCTGCACCAGAGTTGCCTCGTTGTGGGCTCTGATCGACGCGAACACGCCGCCCGTTGCCGGTTTCGTGCCGCCTTTGACGCTGGCGGGGGGATATGCGCGCGCGCAGTTTGTTGCCGACGCCGACGAATTGCGGGACGCATACGAAACTGTGCGCGAGCGGGCCATGGATCTGCGAATGGCGAGGGCGTTGCGCGAAGAAATTTATGCCGCGCCGAAGGCCCGCATGGTGCACTATCGACTCGCGGTCCTCGGGTCGTTCGCCGCGGGCAACGAGCTGGTTCTGACGCTGCCGTCGGTGACGCCGTAACCCTAACTCAACACGCGACGTGTTGAGAATGCGTGGCGGCTACCGGGTCTCAACATCGCGGATGTTGAGTCAGGGTTGGTTTCAGTTGCGGTTGATGAACTCGGCGAATTCTTCGGCAGCGGAGGGTTCGCCTTCGATGGCGTATTCCAGGGCGTGATTTTCGAGGATTGGGATGAGTTCTTCGAAGCGCTCGGTGGTGTCGGTGATCTCGAGGAAGCGCTGCTTCTCCGTCGGCGTCAGGCTCACGAAGCCCGCCATCGCGAACGAAAGCGCGACGGGGTCGTCGGGGAACGACACGGTGATGTTCACGTCCTGCCGGCCGAACATGTTGCGCAGGTGGGTCTCAAACGACTCCTGCGCGCGAGCGAGGAGGCCTCGGTTGGAGGCGTTGGCGGACCACTCCATCTCGACGATCGGCTCGACGAAGCCCGTGAGGTAGGGCTTTGTGCGGTCGAGGCGTCGGATTCGGAAGCGACGTTCTCCGAGGACGAGTAGGTCGAGCGTTCCGTCGGGTCGCTCGGAGTGGTTGACGATGCGGGCGGATGTGCCCACCAAGTAGGGATCCACGTCGGCGTCGCCCACTTCCTCGCCCTCTCTTATCAGCACGATGCCGAAGGGCTGGTCGAGGCTTGCGCACCCTTGGATCATCTCGCGGTATCGATCCTCGAAGACTTGGACGGGGAGGGTCTGATACGGCAGTAGGACAGCGTTTAGGGGGAAGAGGGGCAGTTCTTCTAATCGAATACTCATGACGGCTTGGGCTGTGATTTTAGCCGTTTTGGGCTTGTGAGGGTTCCCTCGGTATAATCGAACACTCGCGGCACCTGCGCCGTCGAACTTAGGTCTATGCACAGCCAGATGGAAGGTAATCCCCCTACCACCGAAGAGTTACAAGCGCGAATCGCCGAACTCGAGCGAAAGTTAAGCGAAAGAGATCAGGATCAGACATCGGGCGGCGCCGGCCGCACCGGTGAGTCGTCCGAGGTCGCTCCGCTTTCCGAACTCGATACGACCCTGCGCCGCCTTATCCAGCGCATCGCGATGATTCTGCAAGCCGAGAAGGTCGTGATGATGTTTTGCGATCGCGAAACCGGCGAGCTGATGGGCATCTCGCCCGCCTTCGGTGTCGATGAAGACGTCTTGAAGATGTTCCGCATGCGCGCCACGCACGGCATCAGCGGCGAGGTTTTTCGTGAGGGCAAGCCCGCGATCTTCCACGACCTTATTTCGGACGAACGCGCTCGCGAAGATCCCTTTAGCATTCTGCATGTTCGCAACGGCGTGACCGTTCCGTTGGTAATCGAGAAGCGCGACGACGAAAACCGAATTACCGACCGGCAAACGATCGGCGTTTTGCACGCGTTCAATAAACGCCACGAGGAAGATTTCAACGACGAAGACGTTCGGCTCTTGGAGCGGATGGCAAAGAGCGCCGCTTCCATCATTGCCAACCTTCGGCTTTACCAAGAAATTGTCGAAGAAAAAGAAGAGCTGCTTTCCACATTTGAAAGCTTGCACGCCGGGCTCGTATTGGTTACTGCCGAAGGTCGTGTTGCTCAAATGAATGGGAGCGCCAGAGCTATTTTCAGCGTTCAAGAAGAACTCGGCGTCGGTAGGCCGATGGCCGAGGTCATCAAAAACGAATCAATCCTCAAGTTAGTTGAAGGCACGCAAGCGAGCGGCGAAGAAAAGCAGATCGAAGTTACGATTACTCCCGATGGCCACGCCGAGCGATTCTATCAAGTCCAGTCGGCTTTGGTTAAGAGCGAAGATGGGCGAAACATCGGCACCGTGGCGATCATTAGCGACGTTACGGAGCTAAAGAATATCGAGCGGATGAAGAGCGCCTTTGTCGCTATGGCTTCGCACGAATTGCGAACGCCGCTCACCGCCATAAAAGGCTTCGTCAGCACGTTGCTTTACGATGACGATTTTCCGAAGGAAGACCGAACCGAGTTTTATACGATTATCGATCGAGAATGCGACCGCCTGACGCGCCTCATCAATGATTTGCTGAATACGGCGCGCATCGAAGCCGGCGAAAGCCTCAAAGCTAGCTACTCCGAAGTTGACGTTCGTACGCTGGCTCAAAAGGTGCTAATGATTCAGCGGCAATCAACCGACGGCAAGGGACACCAGCTCGTATTGGATGCGCCAGAAGACTTCCCAAAAATCGTCGCCGACGAGGACAAGCTCGATCAGGTTATTACGAATTTGGTGAGCAACGCCATCAAGTACTCCGGTGCGGAGACGACCGTTACAGTGCATCTGAAAGATGACGTCGAGAGTATCCTTATTGGAATCGAGGATCGAGGAATGGGAATTCCGAAAGATCACCTCACAAAGGTTTTCGATCGGTTCCATCGCGTGCACAACGAGGATAACCGCAAAATTTACGGCACGGGATTGGGCCTTTTCTTGGTCAAACACCTTGTGGAGCATTTGCACCTCGGCGAAATCTGGGCGGAATCTGAAGTTGGCGTCGGCTCTACTTTTTGGGCGCGGATACCGAAGCGCCTCGACATTGAAGAAGCCGAGCGGCGTAACACCTAACCCGTGTTAGACCGTCGCATCCTTCGCACGGAAACGGATCGTGTGCGCGCGGGAATCGCACGCAAAAACATCGACGCGCCGATCGATGAATGGCTTTCCTTGGACGAGGAATGGCGCACCGTTACCACTTCTTTGCAGGAGAAAGAGGCGGAGGCAAATCGGTTTAGTCAGCAGATAGGTGCGCTTTTCGCTCAGGGCAAAAAGGAAGAAGCCGAGGCGGCCCGAGCAAGCGCTGCTGCAATGAAAGACGCAATGACTTCGGGGACGGAGCGAGAACGCGAACTACGCGAAAAGCTTGACGCCTTGGAATTGCAAATCCCCAATGTGCCGCACACTTCCGTGCCGGATGGGAAATCGTCGGACGACAATATCGAGATATCGGCATGGGGTGAGAAGCCGGATGCGGCATTTACCAAGCCGCATTGGGATATCGCCGAAGAATTGGGGCTCTTGGACTTTGCGCGCGGCGCAAAAATCGCCGGCAGCGGGTTTATCGTTTTCAAAGGAATGGGCGCAAAATTGCAACGTGCGCTCATTGCCTACATGCTGGACAAGCACATCACAGACCACGGATATACAGAGATTTATCCGCCGTATTTGGTAAACCGGGCGTCTCTCATCGGCACCGGACAGCTTCCGAAGTTCGAGCTAGACCAGTATTTGATGGAGCGCGACGATCTATTTCTTATCGCGACAGCTGAAATTCCTGTTACGAATTTGCACCGAGATGAGGTGCTGGATTATTTCGAGGTTCCCAAGAATTACGTCGCGTTCTCGAGTTGCTTTCGGCGGGAAGCAGGCGCCGCCGGTAAAGACACGCGCGGTCTACTTCGTGTGCACCAATTCGACAAGGTCGAAATGGTGAAACTCGTAGCGCCGGAGACGAGCTACGACGAATTGGAGAAACTGCGCGCGAATGCTGAAGCAGTGCTGCAGGAACTGGGGCTCCACTATCGCGTGGTTGATATTTGTGCCGGGGATATGAGTTTTTCCAACGCAAAGCAATACGACCTGGAAGTTTGGGCACCCGGCGTGAACCAATACTTGGAAGTCAGCAGCATTAGCAACTTCGAGGACTTTCAGGCTCGCCGCGCCAACATCCGATATCGACCGGAACCGGGTGCGAAGCCGCAATTCGTGCACACGCTCAACGCAAGCGGAGTCGCGTGCCCCCGATTGATGGCTGCGCTGTTGGAAACATATCGGCAGGAAGATGGCTCGGTCGCGATTCCTGAAAAACTACAGCCCTACATGGGTACCGATCTGATCATCCCGCCTCAATAAGTCGTTCGATTTCCTCGTCTGACAGCTTCTCCAATTGCTCGCGCGTGCCGTGAGCTTCTTCCTTCGATCTCGTCCTTCTTGCCCGACCTTCTAGGACGCGCAACTTTTCATCTCGCGTTTCCGCGACGAGCTTCGGGAC
Organism: Fimbriimonadales bacterium; assembly: GCA_039927135.1. GTDB lineage: Bacteria > Armatimonadota > Fimbriimonadia > Fimbriimonadales > ATM1 > JACDEQ01. The sequence goes on from JBDSVQ010000010.1 coordinate 5,034, forward strand.
CGGAGTCGGGGTGCCGTTCTCATCAATTGCAACCATCGTGACAACGCAGGAATTGGTGTGCCGCATCGTGCCGATGCTTATATTCTCGGCATAAACTTCGATGCGGGTTTGCACGCTTGTTCTACCCGCGAACTCAACACGGCCCTCCATATGAACTAACTCGCCGACGTCGATTGGGCTATGAAAATCTACGCGATCGAAGCTCGCTGTAACGCAAATCCTTCCTGCAAATCTGCTCGCGGTGACGTAGGCGCAGTGATCTAAAAGCGACAATATCGCACCCCCGAAGACCTTCCCAAGAAAATTCGCATCGTTCGGAGTCATCAGCTCCGACATTTGTACGAGCGTCGACGCAACTGTTTTCGCTTCCATTATTTTGCTTCGATAATCTTCGTGAATTCGTTAGCCTTCAGGCTCGCCCCACCAACCAACCCGCCGTCGATCGAAGGCATGCTAAACAATTCCGCAGCGTTGTCCGCCTTTACGCTTCCGCCATAGAGTACGCGTAAATTCCCAAACGCAGTTCGCGAGTGTATGTAGCCGCACATACGCTCTGCTTCTGCAGCATCACAAACTTCACCGGTACCGATTGCCCAAACTGGCTCGTATGCAATCACCAACTCATCGGATTCGATGCCGGCCAAGCACTCTAAAATTTGCTTATCGATGACCTCAATTGTCCTTTCGCTTTCTCGCTCTGCCTTCGTTTCTCCAACACATAGAATCGGCGCAATCCCCGCAAACACGAGCGCGGAAATCTTCCGATTAACGGCCTCGTTGGTATCCGAAAAGAATCCGGCTGGAGAGTCATCAGCAACGCCGAAGCGCCCCCGTCGCTCGCTATGGCCGACAATACAGTACTTGCACCCGGCATCTGCGAGCATGGCCGGCGAAACTTCACCCGTATAAGCGCCGCTTTCTTTCCAAAATACGTCCTGCGCGCCAACCGCTACCGCACTGCCGCGCGTCCTCTCGTAAACCGCGCGAAGCGAAACAAACGAGGGGAAAACGGCAACCTCATGGTTCTCGTTTTTGGCAGCCGCCGACATCGCCGATTCCGCCAACGAAACCGCAGCTGCGGTGGCGAGGTTCATTTTCCAATTGCCTGCAATCAGTCGTCGTCGTACCATGTGCCCGAAGGTAGAATCGGCTTACCTTGTCGACCATTGTAGCCCTTCACGCGAGAGAGATTTTGGACAGCCGTGGCAACCCCACGATCGAGGTTGACGTCGCTTTGGAAGACGGCAGTTTCGGCCGCGCGGCAGTGCCTTCCGGCGCAAGCACCGGCGCTTACGAGGCAGTCGAGCTTCGTGACGGCGACACTTCGCGGTATGGCGGAAAGGGAGTTCTGACCGCCGTTCAAAACGTTGAGGACATCATCGCCCCGAACATCGTCGGCCTGGATGCGACCGACCAAACGTTCATCGATCAGACGCTGATCGGCATCGACGGCACGGACAATAAGGCCAGCCTCGGCGCAAACGCCCTCCTCGGAGTATCGCTCGCCGTGGCCAAGGCCGCCGCCGAGAGCACAAACCTCCCGCTATTCCGCTATGTGGGCGGCACGTCGGCCAGCACCCTGCCGGTTCCGCTTATGAATATCCTCAACGGCGGAAAGCACGCAACCAGCAATGTCGACATCCAAGAGTTCATGGTTGCTCCGGTAAAGGCCGACAGCTTTTCGGAAGCCTTGCGCATGGGGGCCGAGATTTACGCATCCCTCAAGAAGGTGCTTGCATCGCAGGGCCACGGCTCCGGCGTCGGCGATGAAGGCGGCTTCGCTCCAAATTTGGAAACGCAGGAACTCGCTTTCGATCACATCGTCGAAGCCATCCAGAAAGCCGGTTATAAGCCCGGAGAAGACGTTTATCTGGCGGTAGATGCAGCTGCAACTGAATTCTTCGAAAGCGAAAAATACCAATTCAAGGCGGGACAAGTGCGCGAAAGAGATTCCGCACAGATGGTCGATTATTATGCGGGCCTATGTGAGAAGTACCCGATCATCAGTATCGAAGACGGCCTCGCAGAGGATGACTGGGACGGCTGGAAAATGCTCACTGAGCGCCTAGGCGAGAAAGTGCAACTCGTCGGCGACGACCTTTTTGTTACGAACGTACGAAGGCTGAGCCAAGGTATTTCGAGGGGCATCGCAAACAGCGTCCTAATCAAAGTCAACCAAATCGGCACGCTAACCGAAACGATGGACGCGGTCAACCTAGCTCGGTCAAGCGGTTACACATCGGTGATGAGCCATCGCAGCGGCGAGACCGAGGATTCCACCATCGCCGATCTGGCGGTCGCAGCGAACTGCGGCCAGATCAAGACCGGCGCGCCTTGCCGAAGCGACCGCGTCGCAAAATACAACCAACTCCTACGCATCGAGGAAATGTTGATGGGAAGCGCCATCTACGCGGGCGAGGCCGCCTTCGCGAACTGGTTGCGGCGTTCGTAGCGGTCGGCGGAGTCTGAACCTTTAGTTACCGTGTTTCGCAAAACGAAAATTGTCTGTACCTTAGGCCCCGCCGTCGATTCGGAGGTGCGCATCCGCGCTCTGATTGATGCCGGCATGAACGTGGCGCGAATCAACTGTAGCCACGCGGAGCCGGAGATGCGCGAGCGCTGGTTGGGCTGGGTTCGCAAGATCGCTGACGAGAAGGGCGTTTTCGTTGCCGTTATGTTCGATTTGCAGGGCCCAAAGTTCCGATTAGGTGAAATCAGAGGGGAGGCAATGACGGTCGAGGCCGGCGACTCCGTTATCGTCGGGCTGAAGAAGGGCGAACTCCCGATTCAGCGACCAGAGATTCTCGGCGCGCTGAGCCGAGGGCGAAAACTGCTCATCGGTGATGGCGACGTCACCTTTCGGGTCGCGAGCGTCGACGGCCCGATCAGTCTGGTGTGCCTAACCGGCGGCGAGATACGCTCTCGCCAAGGCG
>JBDSVQ010000011.1:0-12480 GCA_039927135.1 Fimbriimonadales bacterium
AGCTTCCCGTAATCCTTTAGCGATAGAACCCTAAAGTAAACGTCGCCTTCGACTTCGTAGGCATGGCCGCGCTCAATGATCGTGCTGATCATCTCGATAATTGCGGCCATGTTCTTGGTCACGTACACCCAACGCGCCGGACGCACTCCGAGCAAGTCCAGGTCTTTCAGGTAGCGTGCGCCGTACTTTTCAGCTACCTCGGATGCGGAGATCCCTTCCTCGGCGCTGCGCCGGATAATCTTGTCGTCGATATCCGTGAAGTTCTGAACGAAGTCGACTTCTAAACCGTTGTACTCGAGCCAGTTTCGGACGACGTCGAATAGCACCGCGCCCCGCATATGGCCGAGGTGCGCGGGCGCCTGCGGTGTCAGCCCGCAAGCGTAAATCGTCACCTTGCCGGGATCGCGGGGTGTGAAGTCGACAAGCGACCGGGAGAGGGAATCGTAAATCCTAAGGCTCACTACCCGGTATTTTAGCGCGTCACTGGCCAATGCCTTCATCCAGAAGGTCCTGGTAGATCTTCATCATTGCCTTCTCATCAACGTTCGAAGCCCCACCCATTAGGGCAGCGCCCAAACTCAACGAGTTTCCGCGGTCGACAAACACTTCGTACTTGTTCGGCTCCTGATACTTTTCGCAGATGCCGCCAATCAGCGTGTTTGCCTCTTGAGCGCGGGTATCGAGCCGTGCGAAAGTCGTGCCTTGGAGAGATTCCAACGCGTGGATATCCAGGTTGGTGATCGCTTGATCCACCTGCCCTAGCATCCCTCGTGTTTCAAGAAGCACGGACGCGTATTGCGCCGCTATCGGGCCGCACTCGATTGGAGGCGGCACAGCCTGAAAGTCCGTCGTCAGCTTTGCGAAAAACGCATCCACGTCAGCCGTTAAGCCGCCTGCCGCAGCTTTGCGCTGCGCCTCATCGATAGCGGCGGAGTCTTCTTCCATAAACGTGCCCGGTCGAAGCGACCCCACCTTGCCAATAAGGCTCATCGCGTAGGTCGTGTTGTAAGCCTCGCGTATCTTATCAATGCGCTTAAGATGCTCCAGCCATTTGCGAACGTCATCGGGCATTCCGATTCCCGTCTCGCTAACGGTCGGCGGGTCCGTTGCCGCTTGAACCTGAAGATTTGGCCCGCGATTGCCGGCTTCTTTGCGAAGCCCGGCGTCTGCAGTTCCGGCAGGAACGCGAAGGCCGTCATCTCCAGTCCTGCCTCCAAGGCGAATAACTCCCGTCGCAAAAAGCGCACCTATCACTGCCAAGCCCGCGCCGATCGCGATCAGCAACGGGAGAAAACGGCTAGACGTGCCCATCTTGGCGTCGAACGCAGTACCGCACTGCGAACAGAATCGCGAACTCCCAGCATCGAAGGCGCACTTAGGGCATACCATCTTATGGTTGGACGCCGCGAGCCACAAGGAAGGTTCCTGGCACCTTGCCTAGCCCTCGCTCGTCCAACTCAACAGAGAGGACAATATGATACGAACGTTGGTACTGTTCGGCCACTGTAACGAGGTAGAGCCGGGCGATAACGAGGGCACGTTCAGTGTGAGTTGGTCCGATGCCGTCAACTTCCAGGATGTGGCGAGCTTCTTGATACAAGGTGAGTTCGAAAACGCCGTGATCATTCCCGTGAACGCAACCGCCGGGACAAGCGAGAGCGCTTCGGTCCACATCACCATTGAGCGGGCGAGAGTGAACTTCAAAGGCTTCGTCGCTCGTTTTTGGCTGCGCGATAAGCCGTACTCAGAATCCACACACGACGGGGAAGTCGTGCCGCTCGATTTCGATTGGGTTGCGTATATCCCATGTGCCAGCTTCCTTACGGGGTAACGTCCCCGCGCGATGATCGCCGCCCTCGCTTGCGCCGCCGTCTTGAACGGCCCGACGCCCATTCCTGTGGGCGATGGCTTCCTCATGCCTACCCAGTACCGCACGATTGCTCGCTATCAACTTGCGCTCACCTCTGATCAGGAGTTTGCGAAGCTCATGCGTATTGCTCGCGACAATTCGCTGCGCCGACCACCGCGAACTCTTCGGGTTCTCCAAGTTATCGTTCGCGAAATTGACGCGCCGATCGAAGACAAAGAAGGTAATAAAGTGCAGGCCGTCAGCGTCATGTCGTCGGCAGAAATAAATCGCTGCCGCGAGTGGTTCGATGATTTCGCCAACCTCGTTTTCGCTTACACTGCCGGCGCATTGCAGGTGGAGCAGTCGGAACTCTTAATCGAGCACAAGGTAAAAGCCCTCGATTCCATGGGCGAACGGAAATACTGGATGAGCGCAGCGAACGCTATGGAAGGCATTCAGAAATCCGTAAAAACTGATTATTACGATAGCGTCTGCTTCTATTACAAGAAGCCGGAAAACATGCAAGCTGGCTTGTTGGGCGGCGCGCTCGGCAGGGACTACGGCGTAAACGGCAGCGCTTTCTGGACGCAGTGGATCACCGATTGGAATGAGCCGCCATCGCCGCTTGCGAGCGCCGCCGTCGTAAGTGTCCACGAATGGCTGCACAACATTTCGTATTATGCGCACCGAGTCATGGCATATAAAGCCGTTCCAGATTGCCATGCCGCGGAAGAGTACGGTTACTGGGATGCCGACGGTGGCTACAAACAATGGCAAGCGTGGAATCGGGACCTCATGCTTCGGCTCATCCCGCGCGAATTTTGGTACCGCCTTGATACGCGCTCAGACCAAATAGAAGAAAACGCCCCGCCAATAAATAAAGACGTAAAGCCCGGAAGTTTCTATTCATGGCGAGATGTTGGCGCAGACTGGCACGCCCGCCTACCCGCCCTTACCGACGCCGACCTTCAAGAGATCACCGGCTGCGGTGACCTCAAGCTTGAGACCTATCAATTTGCCGCCAACACCCATTCAGTTTTCCGCCTCCAAACTGCCGCGAAATCCCAGTCCGCAAAATACGGCGGCGACCTTAAATCCGCCCCCGCCCAGTTCGATAACGTCCTTGCCCTTACGCGCCGCCCGACGCCATCGAAAAAAGACGACCCCAACGGTGGATACGCAGACGCGATGATCGAGGGCCTCGCAATCTTACGCATTGAAGGCGCCCCGAAGGACCGCCGCGACCTGATCCTCATCCGCCCAGACATCGCGCCTTACGTCCTGGGAATGCTGAGAGTTTATAATCGCCGAGGTAACGACTCGGTAATCGGTTTCATCCACCGACAAGACCCATCTGAAAAGCAGCAGCTGACCCTTATAGCAGCCCTCGTGGATTTCGGCGAAAAACTACCGGCCGATGAACTAGCTGCCATCGGCCGGTAACTAGAGTTTCGCTTAGTTGCAGCCTGTCGGGAAAGGCGGCGGAGTGTTCAGGTCGTGTACGATAACCGAGTTTGCCATCGTGCTGGTTTGACCTGCGGCAAGCGGAGCGGAGAGCGACATCGTCGCATGGCAGTTCGGTATCTGCGGCCCTGCCTGATAAGTGAGGGCCTCGTAACCCCACTGTCGCAGCCACCTACCCTCGAGTGTCGCAACCTCAAGGTTCATCGAGACCGCGGTCGTTGGCACCCATCCTTTGAAAGAGCCGTCGGTCATCGAGGTCGCCCGGCCTACTTCAACATCCGAAGCATTGTAGAAGATCACGACCACGCCGCGAACGGCATTACCCCCGTTGCGGACCGATCCTTGGACGGCGGCGAGGCCGAGGGGCCGCACCGTAATCGGCAGGGGCGTAGCTGGAGGTACGCCGTTCCACATCGCGCCGATACGGGCGTTACCGGGCGCAAGTGCTGAGAAAACACCGTTGGCGTTGATCGTGCCAACGTTCTGGTTATCCAATACGCTCCAAGAAGTGGCCTGCAACACAAATCGTGTTCCCGAGCCGACCTCGTAGCCAGCCAGTTCAAATGTCGTGCTCTCTCCAGGCAGGATGTTCAAGGGATCTTTGGTAGGGCTCTCAACCCTAACCAGCGAAAACGGGCCACCGCCTCCGCCACCACCGCCGGAGCCGCCTCCGCCGCATCCGACCATAACGAGCGCGAACGCTCCAACAGCAACAAGGGTCAAAAACTTCATCGGTACTCCTTTTATCTCTAGCATTATTCTACGCGCAAGCTACCTCACCGGGTCACTAACGCTCGCCCGAAAGCTCAAACTCCGCGTGCAACAAGCTCACAGCCCGCTCCGCATCCGATTCGGGAACCAAAACACTGACGGACAGAAGGCTGTCCGAAGTTTGAATCATCTTTATCGCCCCGCGGTTCAGCGCCTCAACAACACGCCTGAAAATCCCAGGCTGCTGCAAAAACTCGTGCGCAATCAGCGAAACGATCGTACAATTCTCAGTCAAGTCCACCTGACATTTCTCGATCGGTCCCAGCCCGGAGAGCATTTGCTCTTGGGCCGTCGTCTCCATCGATTTTGCCCTGCCGACCTGCACGAGGAATGTCTTCGAGACCCTGCCGCCTTCCGCAACCGGGATTACCAGCCCGTCCAAAATCTCTTTGACCTTCGGCAGCTGCTTCCTTGGCACCGCGAACGAGAAGCTGTTTTCGTGTGTGTTGACCATGAAGAGGTTGACCTTGTTATCGGCCATCAGCCGATACACCTGGTGCTCAATCACACGCTTTTCAGCCTCGGATGACACCTCGATGTGCAGGTACACCAGCTTGCCGGTGTGCGTCACACCCGTAACGCGACGGCCGGGAAATTCTTTGTCCGAGACGATCTCGGTGCCGACTTCCTCAGTGAAGGTGCTCTTCACCCAAAGCGGGATGCCGTACTTGAGTGCGATCTGAGCGGCTCGCGGATGCAGCACTTTCGCACCTTGGTGCGCGATTTCGGCAACCTCGTTGTAGGTCATTTTCCCAAGCGTGGGCGCGTTCTCGACGATGCTCGGGTCGGCGGTTTTCACGCCGTCCACATCCGTATAAATCTCGATCGACTCCGCCTTGAGGGCGGCGCCGAGGGCGCTTGCCGTTGTATCGCTTCCACCTCGGCCGAGCGTTGTGATCTCGCCGTAGACGGCACCGTCCTTCGAATCGCTTCGACCCTGGAAGCCACAAACTACCGGCACGCGCCCCTTTTCAACCAACCGCAAAACGTCGTGCGGCCGAACCTCGATAATCCGCGCGTTGCCGTGCGCGTCGTCGGTGATCAGCCCAGCCTGTCCGCCGGTCATCGCGCTCGCGGGCTGGCCGAGGGACTTTAGTGTCTGGGCGAAGATGCACGTCGACATGATCTCGCCGCAGCAGAGCATCAGGTCCATCTCCCGCAGGTCGTAATCGACCAGCGGGTCCACGTCTGTGAGCAGCGAGAGCAACGTATCGGTCGCGTACGGCTCGCCCTTCCGCCCGATAGCGCTAACGACCACCACCGGAGCATAACCTCGCTCAACGGCATCGACAACCTTACGGGCCGCTAACAGCCTGCTCTCCGGAGTGGCGACGCTCGTGCCACCAAACTTCATCACGCGGATCGGCTTCAAACCATATGCCCCCGCAGCGCTTCGCAGGTGGCTTCGGATTTCTCCGACTGCACCACGACCTGCACGCAGTCATGCATGTCGCCGACGTTGTAAATCGTCGCGCCGCTCGCCAGCACGATCTCGCAGATGCGCGCCATGAGCCCGCTCTCGTCGCGGACGTTCGGCGAGGAAACCTTGATCACTGCTTTGCTGCGGTGATGGCTTGCCTCGAATCCTGCCGCCGTCAGCGCGTCCACAGCGGGCTGCTGATCCTCTTCCTTCACCAGGAAGGAGAACTGCGCCTTGCCGAGCTTGAGGAAGTCCGCTGAGAGCCCTGCCACTTTGACTGTTTCGAGGGCTTCCGATAGCCTCTCGCGGTCGTCTCCGAGTCCCCTAACGACGATTAGGCTAAACCCCTTTTGAGCGTCCACGGCGGATATCCCGCGCATGGTTTCGAATGTTGTTTGGCTCTGCATCCCGGCGCGAGATTATAGCGCGCACACCCGCAAAGCAGTATCATCACGAGGGCAAAAATGAAGGCGTCGCGTGCACGGTGGTATCGAGTAGTGGCGATCGTCGGGCTTCTCCTGCTCATTGGAGTGTTCTCGTTTGTGCAGGTCGTTAACGGCCGATACGCTTTCACGCCGAAGGCAGTGTCCGAGTTTGGCTTTCGGTTGGAATCAACGGACAACTTCCAAGACGGCTGGATAGACAGGCGATACGTCTCGGATCGGCCCATGTCCGAGGTTAGCGAAGCATTCGTTGAGGAGTTCAGGTCGCGCGGTTATGAGGTCAAGCGCAGTGGTAACGGCATCTACGAGCGGATCGGCTTCAGTAGAGCGGGATGGCAAAAGGCGGGTCTCGAGCCACTTACGACAAAAAGAGCCAGAGCTACAACGACGACGGGACAATATTCGTCATTTTTGAGACTGACGAGTTCATCCGTAGAGCCATGATAGTGTTCGGCTTACGGAGGTGAGTACTAAGAGATTCGAAAGCGACTACACTTCGTCAAACCCGCAAGAAAACTTGTGCAGGCGTGACCGCATGACATCCGTTGCCTCCGGATTGCTGTCGATCATCGTAAAGCATCGGTCGCATGAACCCGCTGCGAACCCGGTCGTTCCGCTCCCAGCAAAAAAATCGAGTACCGCGGAAGAAGGAAGCGAATGTACGCGAACGATGCGATTTAAGATCGCTAACGGCTTTTGTGTCGGGTAACCGGTCTTCTCAGCACCGGAAGTAGGAACAATGGTGTTCCACCAAACATCAGTCGGCGTCTTTCCTCGCTCCGCTTTCTCTTCACCAACCAACGAGGGCGCCATATACGGAATGCGATCGATCTCATCGTAGTTGAAAATATAGTCCTTGGGATTAACCGCATACCAAAAAATGCTGTCGTGTTTGGCGGGCCAGCGGTTTTTGGGGCGACCGCCGTAATCGTATGCCCACACGATTTCATTGATGAAAGACTTGCGTCCGAAAATCTCATCGAGCAAGACTTTGCAGTAATGCGATTCGCGTGCATCGATATGAAAAAACAGCGATCCGCGCGCTGAGAGCAAACGTCTCGCCTCCACCAAGCGAGGCATTAGAAACTCCAGAAAGTCCTCGTGCTTGTCGACATACGACTTGCTGCCTTGGGTTTCCAGCTTGTACTTTCTGCCTGCAAAGCCGGCTCTCCCGCCCTCGTCGGGCACGGCGGTTTGCTGTTTGCGAAGCTGGTCTTTTCCCGTGTTGAAGGGCGGGTCGATGTAGATCAAGTCGAACGAGTCAGACGGCAGCAGCCCCATGGCTTCCAAATTGTCGCCGAGGATGATGTTGTTTGCCGCAGGATCGACAGGCACGGCTTGGATTATGCAGTGAGGTGCAGCGTTCCGTCTTCGAGTCGCTCCGCGCGCCATCCGTGTGGGATGAAGACAGTGCAGTCGTCATCCAAGACAACCAGCGGGCCATTTGCGTCGGAAAGGCACTCGCGCTTGATTACGCCGTCCACCGGCTCGCCTTTCCGTATAGAGGAGGGCAGCACTGGGAGGTCTGTGGTCTCACCCTCGGCACGAACGCGGGCTGTGACCCATTGGACCTCCCTATCCGTGAAGCTGACCCCGAAGGTCGCTTGGTGCAACTCGTGAAAAGCGGCTTCGGCGCGCTCACGCGTTGCGTTGGCGGGGACGGTTAGGTCGTGTGCCTGTCCTTGGTATCGCATGTCCGCATATCGGTGGGTGTATTGCGCGCTAGAAAGGTGGCTGTGAGCTTCTTGAGTAATAGAATCGTACGTTTCGCGCCAATCGGACGTCGTGCCAAGCACTCCGCGCGAAGCCTCCCACGCCTCGGGCGCTCCCAGTAGCCCCAGAGCGGAGAACACGCCGGCACCGACGGGCACAAGCACTTCGCGCATCCCGAGGATTTCGGCAACGGCGCAAGCGTGCATCGCTCCAGCGCCGCCGAACGCGACGAGGGAGAAGCCGGCAGGGTCGAGTCCCCTGTCTGCCGAGACTTTGCGAACAGCTGCCGCCATCTCGGCATCTGCGACGTCGACAACGGCTTGGGCGGCCTGTTGGAGGCCGAGGTTTAGCTGGGCTGCAAGTTCGCCCATGATGCTTGCGCTTTTGACGGGGTCGATGTCCGACGTCTTAGCAAAATGGGTAAGTGGCAGGCGACCAAGGGCGAAGTTTGCGTCGGTTACGGTCGGCTCGGGACCACCGTATAGTGCCGGACCCGGCGAAGCTCCCGCGCTTTCCGGCCCCACGCGCAAGGCTCCGGCAGCGTCGATCCGAGCTATCGAACCGCCACCGCATCCGACGGTGTGCACGTCGACACGGTTTAGCCGAACAGGCAGCCCCGCGATATCGGCGCAGCTCGTCATTGCGGCTTTGAACTCGTGGATGAGAGTCACGTCCGTGCTGGTTCCGCCCATGTCGAAGGCGATGACATTTGGCTTACCGAGGCGCTTTGCCAAGGCAACTGTCGCGGCGACGCCACCAGCGGGACCACTCACGACGGTTCGGATGGGCAAGGAAGCCGCATCCTCGACAGACACGAGGCCGCCATGGCTCGCCATGATCTTCGTTCGCTTAGATATCGCCGCCAGACGCAGGAGGTACTCCGTCATGATCGGGCTAACCGCAGCATTCAGTGCCGTGGCGCAGAGCCGTTCGTACTCACGCATCTCAGGGCTCACGCGGTGCGAGCAGCTGACGTGCTGCATGCCCAGCGCCTGCTCAACTAGCCTCTCGTGCGTAGAGTTTGTGTAAGCGTAAAGCAGGCAGACGGCGACCGCTTCGCAATGGGAGAGCCCTAGGTTGTCGGGAATCACAAGCGCGGCCTCTTCCGTGCCATCGGGGTTGATTCTTCCCGAAACTGTCCGGATGTCCTCGTCTCGGATGGGCAACTTCGGCATTCGCGGCTCCCAATCGTAAAGCTCTGGCCGAGTTTGACGCCCCAGCCGAAGGATGTCTCGGAAGCCCTCGTTGACGATCAGCCCGGTCCGCGCGGTCTTGCCTTCGAGGATTGAGTTGGTTGCCACGGTCGTCCCGTGTAGTAGCTCAAAGGACGCGAATCGCTCGCAGCCTTGCGCGACGGCGGCAGCAGGGTCGTTCGGCGTGCTAGGGAGCTTGAAGCGCGTTATCGTGTCGCCGTCGTCGACAACGAAATCCGTAAACGTCCCTCCCGTGTCGACCGCGATCCGCACGCCCGTCAGTTTAGCCGTGACGAAGCAGGCTGCTGCACGTCAAAATAATCGAAATGAGAACGTTGTCGGCAATTGTGGTTGTGCTGTTTGCGTCTGTTGCGTTTGCCGCGACGGATTGGCATCAGTATCGCTCGACTGAGGGCAAGTTCTCGGTGGAACTTCCGGAAGTGCCCGCCAAGGCGAGCCAAGCGTTGCGCAACGCCGCGGAGGCTACGAATAAGGTTGTTGCCGTGCGGACTGACGCGGGTTCCTTTATGGTGAGCTACGTTGATAGCGACACGTTCGACGACGACCGTAATCGCTTGGAAGCGATCTTGGACAGCACGTGTAACGGCGCGGCGGCCAAAGTCGGAGCGACGACGCTTCGTGCGGAATCGCTGATTCGCAATGGTTTCGTCGGGCGGTCGGTGCGGTTTACCGGGCGCGACGGCACTCGGTTCAAGGGGCTCGTGCTTCTTGCGGGAACGCGGCTCTATCAGGCGTATGCCAGCGGTGATGCTGAGTTCGTGGCAAGCAAAGACGTCGAGCGATTCCTGAACTCCTTCCGCATCTGGAAGTAACGTTTGGAGACTTTTCCAGCTGAGCCGTAGAGTTATCTGGGCGACTCAGAGACTGCTACAGACGACTTGGAGAGTTCTACAGACCACCTGGAGAGTTCTGCAGATGGCTTGGAGAGTTCTCTAGACGACCTGGAGAGTTCTACAGACCACCCGGAGGCTTCTACAGACCACCTGGAGAGTTCTCCCGACGAGCCAGCGACTTCTACAGACCACCTGGAGAGGGCTCCAATCGCCCGCCGCAAAGCAATCTGAACCATCCGGCGTCCTCGCGACACTCATCTTCATGCACCCGAGGAGACTATGAACTCCGTCTTGAACGTAGCGGCCGCTATGAATATCGAGGACTTGGTTGATTCCTATTACGACGATGTGTTTCGGGTTTGCTCGAAGTTCGTCGGACCGGATGGCGCCGATGACTGCGCACAAGACACCTTCGTCGCCGCGAACCGCGCCCTTGCCAAGTTCCGTGGCGAGTCCTCGGCGAAGACCTGGCTCTTCGGCATCGCGCAAAACGCTTGCCGTAACTACCGGCGGAAACACCGCTGGACCGTGCCTCTTGAGGGATGGCATGCGACCGAGTCAACCGACGGCCTGATCGACGCCAGCGCGCTTCGGGAAGCCCTGCTCAAGCTCGATCCTGACATCGCGAGACTGGTGATCCTCAAAGAAACCGAGGGCCTCACCTACGAAGAATGCGCGGAGGTTTTCCGCATACCCGTCGGCACGGTCAAGAGCCGACTGCACAACGCCTTTTTGAAACTACGACGCCTTTTATGCGAAACGGAGACAACACGATGAACGATCTCAAAGCCTTTCTCGACGGAGAACTCGACGCTGCCGCCGCCGGCACCATGCAGGCGCGGATTCAATCGGACGGATCGCTGGCGGCGACCGCCGCCGACTTTCGCCTGCTATCCGGTAGCTTTGCGGCGCTGACCGCAGGGCCACGGGTGACCGGCCGGGAGAAGGTCTTGGAAGCGATTCGAGCGCCGCGCGTTACCGTTTTCCCGTGGAAGTTTGCGACGGGGTTGGCGACTTTGGTTCTCCTGGTGGCGATCGGTTCGAACCTTCAGAAGGGTGGCGGATTTGTCGGTGCCGTAGTCAAGTCGGAGGCCGCTGAGGCACTCGATCAAGGTATGGCGGCAGGCTCTGAGAGGCAGGCACCCTCGACACCAATGCCGGGTGAGCCGTCGCCGGGGAACAAGAGCGGCGCGATTGCGGGGGATGAGAGTATCGGCGAGTTAAGGGCGGGGTCACCGGAGGCTGAGAACAGCCTGTATGCCGAGAAAGATCTCTTCCAGCGCAAGGTCGTTCGCACCGGCGCGCTGACGATTCGCGTCGAGTCCGTCGAGGAAGCCGAGACCAAGGTAACCCAATACGTCGATGGCGTTCGCGGATACGTCGAGGACACATCCAGCCAGAATCTCAACGGCACGACGCCCTCCATGTCCCTGGTCGTCCGAGTCCCGCAGAACAAGTTCGCCGAAGCCCTCGCAACGTTCGAGAAACTCGGGACCCGCCTCGCCAAGGACACGCAAGCGAGCGACGTCACGCAGCAAGTCGTCGACATGGACGCGCGGCTGAAAAACCTGCGCTCGCAGGAAGAAACCTACCGCGCGATTCTCCGAACCGCCACCAAGGTCGGCGAAATCGTGGACGTGCAGGAGCGGCTCAGCGGCATCCGTGGCGAGATCGAATCGATGCAGGCGCAGCGCGATGCCATGAACAAACTCGCCGCCCTCGCGACGATCAACCTCCGCCTCCAGCAGCGGCCGCCGGTCGAGCAGGCGACGGGCGGTTGGCTCCAGGACACGTGGTCCAGCGCGACCGGCGCGTTCTCTGCGGCGCTCCAAGGCCTCTCGGTGATGGGCATTTGGATCCTGGTTTACACGCCGATCTGGCTGCCGATCGCGATCTTGTCCGTCTGGGGATTTCGGCGGGCGCTGCGAGCGTAGACGGGCGTTCGGCTTCGGGGACGAGGGGCTACCCGCCAGCGGTGAATGGCTCCCCGCCAGCGGTGAATGGCTACCCGCCAGCGGGGAATGGCTCCCCGCCAGCGGGAAACGGCTCCCCCAAAGCGGGAAACGGCTCCCCGCCAGCGGGGAACGGCTCCCCGCCAGCGGGGAACGGCTGCCCCACAGCGGGAAACGGCTGCCCGCCAGCGGGGAATGAGCCCCGGAAGGCTCTGTGCGGTAATTTGAGGGGGTGGCGGCGGATGTTACGGTTATCGGAGGCGGATTTGCGGGCTGCGAGGCGGCGTGGGCGGCGGCGAATCGAGGCGCGAGAGTGCGGCTGTATGAGATGCGCCCCGTCAATCAGACTCCGGCACACGTCACGGATTACCTCGCCGAACTGGTTTGCTCGAACAGTTTCAAATCGCTGAATCCGGACTCGCCGGCGGGGCAATTGAAGACGGAGATGGAGGCGCTAGGGTCGCTGATGATACCGACCGCCAAGAAGCACGCGGTGCCGGGCGGCGAGGCGCTGGCAGTGGATCGCAACCTGTTCGCCGCGGAGATGACCGCGCTGATCGAGGGGCATCCGAACATCGAAGTCGTGCGGGAGGAGTGGGGCGGGGAACTTGACGGGACCGGCGTACTCATTCTGGCGACGGGGCCGCTGACGAGTGTAGGGCTTTCGGAGAAGATCAAGGCGTTTGCGGAGGCGGAGCATTTGCATTTCTTCGATGCCGTCGCGCCGACGCTCGAGGCAAGCAGCATCGACCGAGACATCGTCTGGGAGCAGAGCCGGTATGACAAGGGCGAGGCGGCTTATCTCAATTGCCCGTTCGACC
>JBDSVQ010000012.1:0-7122 GCA_039927135.1 Fimbriimonadales bacterium
TCCTTGAACATTTTATATTCGCTACCGGAAACCGAAGACGACGAAACCAGGATGCCGATATCTTCCAAGTACGGAATGTCGCTGGCTTCCATGGCAAATGCACCGGCGCGGAAAGACGTAGCTTTAACGCGATGCGACTTGAGAGTGTCTTTCGCGATGCGAATGATGTTCCCCCGCTCTTTCGCGTTCTCCACATAGCCCCTCTCGTTCTCAAAGTAAACGAGCATTCCCACTTCGTGCCAAGACGGAATCTTGTGGAAATACTCGCGGTAGTAAAGGTTGGTGTTTGCGGAAGGGTCGGCTTCAGAAATATGGATCAGCCAGGTGATGGGTACGAATAGCTTTTCTGCGGTGTCGATGAGCGATGCGGTGTAGCACCGGTCGTGGTGGGCTGCTTTGCAGTCCACCGTTAGGGCAACTGTGGGCATTGATTGTCCTCCTTATTCAATGGTAACTCCTGAGTGCGTGATGTGTACTGTGGCCCGATGAGGGCCGAGGAAAACGTTGCGCAGGGTAAGGCGCTTCCATTTTGCCGGAAGATTGGGGCGGAACGCCACCTGGTAGCCATTACCTAAAGACTTCGACGCTACATCTTGGATTCCTTCCTTTTTTAAATGCACGCCTGAAAATCCGTAGATAACGGTCTGCAGGCATCCGGCGGCACCGGTCATGAAGTACGCATCTTCCTTGTTTCTACGCTCGTGGAACATCATTGCGTCGTCCGTGTAGGTTTGCCACGACTTGCGCCAGCGTTGGTAGGCTTCGTCTCTCCCAAGACGCGCGGCGATGGTTGCGTGGATGCTCTCGCTCATCGCGGGGCCGACTTCGCTGGTCAGGCCCGCATACCGATCGAACATCTTTTCAGCAATGCCTTCGCCGAATTCTTCATCCAACGGATAAAGGGCGAGGAGCGCCGCGGCCTGCTGGTAGCCCTTCAAGAGGTCGTTGTCGTACGCAGCAGGCAGGCCGTCTGCTGCCTTAGGAATCACGATGCTGTTGAACCACTCCAAGTCCTCACCATCGGCTATCCCATGGTCTGCAGCCAGCCTAGCTGCGCGCTTAGCCAGAAGATTGGTGACCAAGTCGTTGTCTTTTAATCGTCCTTCGTCCGGGCTCTCGACTCCTTTGATCTCCATGCCGCGCTCACTGTCGCTTGCCGCTTTGTAAAACTGCGTGAATACGACGTCCAGCACCCCCTTTTCGTCGGCTCCTGTCGCCAGCCCAAGCAGTTTTGCCCGATTCGTCCACCAGGCAACCCATCCCGCAACGTGTAGCGCGTTGCCAAACTCCTTCGGTGTCACGTCCTGCCCGCCGACAGCCGCCTCCCAAGGCACGTACTCGCCCAAGTTGTCGATCCTCCAACGGGTAGCCGCCCTTGCGATTTCTGGGTCGACCACTGCCAAAACCGGCAGCATCCACGCCTCCGCGTCCCAAAACCGCGCGCCACGGTACTTCGCGTTGCTGGCACCGAAGGGCGGCAGCTTGGGCGTCGCGCCCCTCCTCAGGTAATACAGCATCGTCCTAATCGCCAGTTGGTCTTCGGCTGGCCCGTCGATCTCGAAGTCGGTTTTCCAGAAGTTGGCGTGAAAGGCCTCGGAAGCGCTCCGTACTTCGGCATAGGAAGCGGGCAATGAGTCCTTATCGGATTCTGCGAAAACGCCCAACAGCCTCGACTTCTCCAATCGGAACTTGAATAACGGTTCACCGTCTCCCTCCCGGGGAATGGCGAGGGTGCCTCGGCCCTCCCAGGCTTCGGTTTGGCTCATCGGCCCCGGGCCGCCCGTGACGTCGAATGCGATCACGGGTCGATCAGGGTCGAGGATGACCCGCGCAGTTTGGTCTCTCGAGCCAACTTTGGCGAAACTTACGAGTTCTCCCGAGCGCAAGTCGAAAGACCATCTGTTCTCCCCTGCCATCAACGCGACCTCAGGAATGGGGCTGTTGACCGACACCGCTGCCAATCGCCCGTCGAAAATCCGCATCGGTTTCCCGATGAACTGAAGTGTTGCGGTGTTTATCCAAACCGCAAACGAGCCATTGGTGAGCAGAATATTCGCCGGCTCAGTTCCTCGAATCACCCAACCGGAATCTAGGGCTTCCATCGGGGCACCCTCCGGCTCCGACACTCCGTACTCGCCACACCCGGCCATCAAAGCCAGCGCAAACCATGCCCATCGCATCAGATAAACTCTACACCATGTCCGACGAGGGCGAGAAGCCCGAAGAAAACGAGCCGCAGGAACTGGAAGACTTCGAAGCGGAGGCCGAGCGCATCATGGGCGACGCCAAACGCCCCGGCCAGCTTCCCGACGTCCCCGAGTGGGAGTACAGCAGGCCGGATTACACGAAAAAGCACTTGGAGCAGTCCGATATGTCCGGTTGGCGAATGGGCGGCGTCGGCTTAACCGCTGCATATTCCATGATCGGCTGCGTGGTTGGAGGCTTCGGGCTCGGCTGGTTGCTCGATGGCGGATCGGACTCGATGGCGTGGCGAGCGATCCTGACATTAGTAGGCGCGGTACTCGGCCTAGGCTTCGCCGTTTTCATCGTTCTACGAGAGCAGGCGCGCGAAGACAAGTGATCGACATCCTGCTGGGTGCCCTTCTCGGATTGGTCTCCGGCGCCTTCGGTGCGTTCGTCCTTTATAAGATCGTAAAGCTTCTGGGGCCAGCAGAAAACACAGCCCAGGGGACGGCTCTCACGATCGCCGGCTTCCTGCTCAAGTGGCCGCTCATCTTCGGCCTCGGATACCTCTCGTATACGCGGTCTTTAATGGCGCTTTTCGCTTTCGCAATCGCCGTCGGCGTGGTATACTCCGCCACGGTCTGGCGCGCTTTGCGCGTCGGATTTTTCAACGAATGAACGATCTCGGATCAATGCTGCCCCGATTTCTTGCCGCCGCGGAAACTCCCGCTGCGGAAGGCGGCCACCACGCAGGTCCGTGGGCTATTTTCTGGATCGTCGGCCTCGTTATCCTTATCATTTTCGGTCTGCTTTACATTGGCAGGCAGGGATGGAAAGGCCACTCATTCCGTAACCCGATTTCCGGGATGTTCGAGCAGCTCTTCTTGTTCCTGCGGAACATGGCGCTCGGCATTATCGGCCCACATGGCGAAAAGTATCTGCCGATGATCGCGACCCTGTGGCTCATCATTTTCGTTTCGAATTTCGTCGGCTTGTTCTTAGACTTCACACCGACCGCCGATCTAAGTTTTAACCTCGGCCTCGCGGTCGCCGCAATCGCTTACGTGCAGTACGAGGGAATCCGCGCTAACGGCGCTTTTGGGCACATCAAGCACTTTGCGGGACCCAAGATCACTGGTTTGCCACTACCAGCAATTCTGCTGGTTTCGGGAATGATCTTTATGATCGAGATTGCTTCCGAGTTGCTGAAGCTGGCCTCGCTCTCGATCAGGCTGTACGGAAACATCGATGGGGGTCATAAAGTCGTGACGGAGCTCAATGAAGTGCTGCCATTCACTGTCGGCGGACTTGAGATGGCTGTCCCCTTCGGGTACTTGCTCATCCCGATCAAATTGCTCACCTGCCTTGTGCAGGCACTCGTTTTTACGCTGCTTCTTTCTGTGTATATCGGGCTTGTAACCCATCATGAAGATGAGGGACACGAGCACGGGCAGGCGCATGCAGCGTGATGAAAATCTGGAAAACAGAAAAACTCAGGAGAATATCTAACTAACAATGGGACTTCTTGGAATTGGATTGATGCTCGGCATCGCGGCTCTCGGCGTAGGAATTGGCCAGGGCATCGCTGCCAACGGCGCACTGAACGGAATGGCGCGCCAGCCCGAAGCAAGTGGCAAGATTCAGACAGCCATGCTGATCGCACTTGCGTTTATGGAGCTGGTCTTCCTTTTGACGTTCGTCGTCGTGTTCACACTCTCGGGCAAGGTCTAAATAGGATTACTTGGAATCGACAGGCGATAGCGCTTGCCGATTTTAGGCACACTAAATGAGCGAAAAGTCGACTACTAATTCGGGGGCACCGTGGTATGTCACCGTCATCAGCGGGCTGATAATTGCCGCCATCGGCGTTGTCCTTGGGCAACATTGGGAATTGCACCTGCCAGGTGAAATGACGCTTCACTTCGGAAAGACCGTAACCGCAATGGGCATCTTCGTTGCGGT
This sequence comes from Fimbriimonadales bacterium, assembly GCA_039927135.1. Classification (GTDB taxonomy): domain Bacteria; phylum Armatimonadota; class Fimbriimonadia; order Fimbriimonadales; family ATM1; genus JACDEQ01. Next base: position 4,147 of record JBDSVQ010000012.1, read on the forward strand.
AATGCCTTTGATCAAAATGTTCTACACCACCCCGATGTGGAATGCGATCAACGACCGCAATACGAACCTCGAAAACACGTTCGGTGAGGCCGAGTCGCTAAAGCAACGGATGACCGATCTAAAGGCTTCTTATGAAAAGAAGCTTGCCGATTCGGAAGCCGAGGCGCGCGACCAGATTCAGACAGCACTCGCCGAAGCGCAAGAGATGAAGGCTCGTATCATCGACGAAGCGCGAACCCAGGCTGAAGAAGTCAAGGCTCGTGCCGATGAAGAACTTCGCCGAGAGCGCTCAAAGATGCTAGTTGACCTGCGCAGCCACGTCGTCGACCTCACCATGACCGCCACGCGAAAGGTCATCGGCGAGTCCGTCGATGAGACCAAGCAACGCGAACTCGTGGAGCGATTCATCGAGACCGCCGAGGTAGGCAACTAAAGTGGACATGCGCGTCGCAAGGCGCTACGCGCTCGCACTGTTTGCTGCCGCAAAGGAAACGAGCGCTGTTCAAGAAACGGCGGACGACCTCGAGGCAATCGCCGCGATCCTCGCCGATAACGCCGACACGCGCGATTTCTTGTTCAGCCCGGAAGTCGACCGCAGCGCAAAGCTGCAGTTCGTCGACCTCGTCTTTTCGGATCGCGCGCGACCTCTTACAATGCGCCTGCTAAGGCTATTGATTGATAAGAACCGGCAGAAAGAGTTGCCCGGCATCCAGCGCGAGTTCAAGTCCGCAATGGAAGATTCGCAGGGAATCATGCGCGCGTTCATCACCTCGGCAGTGAAGCTGTCGGATGGCGAAGTCGAACGCATCACTCAACGAATCTCGAAACAGACCGGAAAGCAGGTGATCGCCGAAACGATCGTCGACCCTAACGTCATCGGAGGAGTTGCCGTGCAATACGGTAATTCCGTGCTCGATGGCACCGTGAGCGGAGCGCTCAAACGACTGGAAGAGAAATTCCAGATCGACGTTTTGAAACAAGCATAGGTAACTAACAGATGGGAATCAGACCCGAAGAAATTACAAGTATTCTCGCCAAGGAGCTTCAGGGCTTCGACAACAAGGCCAAGACCGAGCACGTCGGCACCGTCTTGCAGGTAGGTGACGGCATCGCGCGCGTCCACGGCTTGCCGGACTGCCAGATGGGAGAACTTCTCGAGTTCCCCGGCGGCGTCATGGGCCTCGCGCTCAACCTCGAAGAGGATTCGATCGGCGCGGTTCTCATCGGCGACACCACCGAAATCAAAGAGGGCGACCCCGTTCGCGAAACCGGCCGAATCATTTCGGTGCCGGTCGGCCAAGGAATGCTCGGTCGTGTTGTGAACCCGCTCGGCCAACCTGTCGACGGCAAAGGTCCCGTCGAGAACACCGAGTTCAGCCTTCTCGAAGTCATCGCCCCGGGCGTCGTAAAGCGACAACCGGTTAAAGAACCGCTTCAGACCGGAATCAAAGCCATCGACGCGATGATCCCGATCGGCCGCGGCCAGCGCGAGTTGATCATCGGCGACAGGCAGACGGGCAAGACTGCCATCTGCATAGATGCGATCATCAACCAGAAGTCGACTCACGAACCTGGCGGAAGCCCGGTCTATTGCATATACGTCGCCATCGGCCAGCGAATGGCCAGCGTCCGACGTGTCGTTGAAACCCTCGAGAAGCAAGGGGCGATGCACTACACAATTGTCGTCGTCGCCGATGCCTCCGATTCGGATGCCATGCAGTACCTAGCGCCATTCGCCGGCGCTACGATGGGCGAGTTTTTCAGGGACGGTGGCAAGCACGCCCTGGTGGTTTACGATGACCTCTCCAAGCACGCCGCGGCGTACCGAACGATGTCGCTTCTGCTCCGACGGCCTCCCGGCCGCGAAGCCTATCCCGGCGACGTCTTCTATCTTCATAGCCGCTTGCTCGAGCGCGCCGCCAAGCTCAACGATGAACTCGGCGCAGGCTCGTTGACGGCACTGCCGATCATCGAGACCCAGGCGGGCGACGTTTCGGCGTACATCCCGACCAACGTTATTTCAATCACCGACGGCCAGATATTCCTTGAGCCTGACCTGTTCTTCGCGGGCGTTCGCCCGGCGATCAACGTCGGTATCTCGGTCAGCCGCGTCGGCGGTGCCGCCCAGGTGAAGGCGATGAAGTCCGTCGCCGGAAAGCTGAAGCTCGAAATGGCGCAGTTCCGCGAGGTGCAGGCGTTCGCACAGTTCGCTTCCGACCTCGACCGCGCAACTCAGCAGCAGCTGGCACGTGGCTTGCGCTTTACCGAGCTGCTCAAGCAGGACATCTACTCGCCGTATTCGGTTGAGGACCAGGTGTTCTCGGTGTTCAGTGGAATTGCCGGTTATTTCGACCCGATCGAACTCAGCGAGATCAAGGCTTTCGAAAGGGGCATGCTCGATTACATCCACTCCGAGTATCCGGACCTCGTTCAAAAGGTGCGCGAGACGAAGGAATGGACCCCCGACGTCGAGGAATCTGCCCGAAAGGCGATGGGCGAATTCCAGAAGAAGTTTATCGACGCTCGTGGCGCCACCGAAACCGCCGAGGCAACCGCTTAGCACCTAAATGGCAACGATCAAACAACTCCGGGGCCGCATCCGCAGCGCGAAGAACATCCAACAGATCACGCGCGCGATGAAGCTTGTCGCGGCCGCTAGGCTTCGGCGGGCGCAGGAACGCGTTCTTGAGGCGCGGCCTTATTCGGAAAAGATGAAAGACCTGATGGCATCGCTAGCAGCAGCCGGCGAACTGCCACAGAACCCGCTCCTCGAACGGCGCCCTGTCAACAAGATCGGCGTTATCGTGTTTACGGCGGAACGCGGACTTGCCGGTTCGTTCAATACGAACATCATTCGCAAAGCGAATGACTTCGTGAAAGAGCAGTCGTTGCCGAACCGCATTCTCGGCGTGGGCAAAAAGTCTTTCCAGTTCTTCAATCGCCGCGGCTTCGAGATGGCCGGTCAAATCAATTTGC
>JBDSVQ010000013.1:0-6134 GCA_039927135.1 Fimbriimonadales bacterium
TCCGTTCAAAGTCCAGTTCCTTCTCCGCCATTTTCGCGCGTTCAGCGGTTTGATAAAGGGAGTACCCCTGATCCGTCGCGCGCCAAGAAAGCTTCAGCTTCGATGACAGGCGGGTCATGAAATCCCGCAGAGAGACTTTGGAAAGGCGCAACGCCACGATATCCTCATCGAAAGGATGCGCCACCGAAAGTGAAATCGCTCCGGATTTAGAGATTCCGTTTAGGGCCTGTGAAAGCGCTTCCCCCGATGTCACATAACTGACCGTCGCGTCCAGCCGTTTGTCTGCAGCCAAATCCGGCGCTTGGGCCAAATAAACTGCTGCCAACAGAGCAATCACGCGTTACACCTCCATTAATTCAGCGTCTTTCTTCTTTTGGTGGTCGTGTATATCGTCCACATATTTGTGCGCAAGTTTATCGACCTCGGCCTCGTGGCGTTTCAGTTCGTCCTCGCTCATCTCTTTGGCCTTTTCGGCCTTCTTTAGGTGATCGATCGCGTCGCGCCGCACGTTGCGGACCGCCACACATCCTTCTTCGGCTCGCGCATGGACCTGTTTGACCAGCTCCTTGCGCCGGTCTTCGGTCATCTGCGGGATCGTTAGGCGGATGCCCATGCCGTCGACAATAGGATTGATGCCGAGGTCGCTCTTCTGGATCGCCTTCTCGATGGCCTGCGTGGTCGACTTGTCGAATGGCTGGATCAGCAATTGCCGAGGCTCCGGCACGCTGATATTGGCCAACTGATTGACCGGCATGGGAGTGCCGTAGGCTTCCACTTCAATGCGGTCGAGCATAGCAGGGCTTGCCCTGCCCGTGCGAATCGTTTGGAAATCGCGAACCGTGGCTTCCACGGCGTGAGTCATTCGTTCCTTTGCGTCGGCGACGTAATCCTTCATGGAGCCAAAAGTTACCCCACACCAGTCTAAATTCGGGCGTAGCCTCTCGTCCCCGTTGCTGCTAAGGACTCGAGCGGGAACTCGTCGGACTCATGCACCAGCGGCACGCGGTCGGCGAAAGCCGGAACTTCCGACTGAATTGCCTGATAAACCTCGCGAACGTTGAACATCGGCGCGCCCGGGGCAGCACGCATGAGCAACTCGGCGAATACCTTCCACGCCGCCTTCGCCTCACCCTTCGGCGCCATGATCGGAGCGAGCGCCTGAACTCTTCCCTCGCAGTTCGTGTACGTGCCGGCGCGCTCATTAAACGACGCCGTCGGCAAAATGATGCTGGCGTACTCGAAAGCCTCGGTTCGGATCGTGTCCTGAACCACCAAGAACTCTACGTTTTCGAGCGCAGCTTGCACAAGCTCGCGGTCGTGCCATAACTCGAACGGATCGCATTGGAGCAGCCAAAGCGCCTTGATCTTGCCGTCCCTGCAGTCCTCAAGAATCTGCTTGGTGTTGCCCGAGTGCAGCCCTAGGTCCAGCGCACCGGTCTCGTTCGCGCCGGTGGCGAGAATGTTTGTAGTGCCTAACGTCCTCAGTGCTGCAGTCACCTCGCTGCCGTTTGGGAGATCGTAAATGGTGCGGCTTGCGATCACGACCGCGTCGTCTCCGACTTTGCCCTTCAGAGACTCGATCGCCGCCAGTTCCCCGCCGGTTTCGTATCGAAACGATTCCGATGCAAACGCATCCGCTTCTGAAGCCGTGTCTGAGGCCACGATCACGCGCACGCCGAAATTTGACCACGCTTTGCGGACGCGAAGAAAAACGATAGGCTGATCGTCCGCCAAGTTGCCGCCGAAAACGACAATCGTCTTAGCTCTCTCCAAGGCGGCGATGGGCGTCGGCGCCTCTCGTTCGTCCTGAGCGTGCGCGTTCTGCTCCCACCGAAAGTCGAGTCGGTCGCTCTTGAAAGCGCCTTTGAACAAGCGCTGCCAAAGGAAGAAATCTTCGTTGCTCGGCCTATGCCCTGCCAATCCCGCCGACTCCCCCTCAAAGTGCGATCTGATCTCAGCGAACGCGTCGCTCCACTGAGCCTTCGCAAGCACGTCGCCCTTGCGAACCAAAACTTGCTTGAGCCTTCCGGAATCGTTGAGCCATTCGTGCCCGAATTTGCCCTTGTCGCAAGTCCACTCCTCGTTGATGAGTTCGTTCGTACGCCCATTGATCCGCGCGACCTTGTCGACGCGGTAGTCCATCCACGTGGAGCAGCCGTTGCTGCATTCCATGCAAACTGAAGGCCGCGTTTCTAGGTCCCAGGGGCGGGCCCTGAATCGGTACTTACTGCTTGTAAGCGCTCCGACCGGGCAGATCTCGATGACGTTGCCGCTGAACTTGCTATCGAAGTCCGTTAGCTCGTAGGTCTGCGGCGTCATTTGCGCGCCGCGGAAAAGAAACGCGAGTTGCGAATCGCCGGAGATCTCCTCCGTGAAACGAACGCAGCGGCCACACTGGATGCACCTTTCCAGGTCGAGCGTGATGTAGTCGCTCAGCGGGAACGCCTTCGGGAGGTGTCGCTTGATCTCCACGTATCGGCTCGTGCTTGGCCCATAGAAAAGCGTATTGTTCTGCAGTGGGCACTCGCCGCCGCGGTCGCAGATGGGGCAATCGAGCGGGTGGTTGATCAGAAGGAATTCTAGGACGCCCTTGCGGTCGCGGCGCACGTTCTCGGTGTCGGTGTACACCACCATATTGTTGTCTGCCGGAAGCGTGCACCCCGCCTGGGGCTTTGGCATCATCTTCACGCTGCCGTCCGGCTGCTTGAAACCCACATCCACCAAGCACATTCGGCACATGCCGACCGGCTTCATCCTCGGGTGGTAGCAGAAGATCGGGATTTCGAGGCCGAGGCGTTTGACGCTCTCAACGATCAACTCGCCGCGCGGCACTTCGATCTCGATTCCGTTGATGGTTAGGGCGACCGTTTCCGACATAAGCGTTTCGGCTGCAACGTTACCTTATGGCGGGGCGAGACGCACTGCGCATATTTCTGCTTTTATGTGTGCTATTATGTTTTTATGCGAACAACGATTGATCTCCCCGACGAGTTGTTTCGAAAGGTCAAGTCGGCCGCCGCGTTAAAGGGCCAGTCCCTAAGGCAATTCGTTGAAGCTGCGCTGGCAGGTGTGATTTCAGACGAAGAATCTGGAGACTACGGGCACGATAGGCCGTTCCCGGTGTCGATAGCGCCTAAGGGGCGCAAAATCAAGTCCTTCACTAATGCCGAGATTGATGAAATCTTCTTAAGAGAAGATATGGAGAAGTACGACTCCTGACCGACCTACCTGACATCAACGTTTGGCTGGCACTCTCCGTGCCCGAGCATCGACACAGCGGCGAGGCACTGCGCTACTGGAGAGGTGGCGCAAGCAAGCGCATTGCCTTCTGCAGTGCTTCAACCATGGGACTTCTCCGAATGCTGACAAACAGACACGCTATGTACGGTAGCCCGTTGTCCGCGCAGGATGCCTGGCAGACCTACGCAAGCGTCCGACGTGACCGCGCCGTTACCTATCTGAAAGAGCCTCCGCGTTACCTAATTGAATTCACGAGGCTAATCGATAGGGGGCTGGTCACTTCGAAAACAGTTTCAGACGCTTGGCTTGCTTCCGTGGCAATCGCTGCGAGTGCGAGACTAGTCTCTTTTGATTCGGACTTCACACGGTTCGAAGGGCTACACTTCCTTCATCTCTATAGTGAGTAGATTCAGCCGTTTATCAACCGACCGACGTCCAAGTACGTCACCGTCAAGAACAATGCCGCGATGATCAGAATCCCTACGAAGCCCAGCGCTTCCTGGGTCTTCAACGAGAGCCGACGCCCTCCGCGAAGCGCCTCGATACCGACGACCAGCAACTGCCCACCATCGAGCAAGGGGATGGGAATTAGGTTGATAATCCCAAGAGACACACTGATCAGGGCCGACAGAATGATGAAATACGAGAGCCCCTGGTTCACAGCCTCACCGGCTGCTTGACCGATCATGATGACGCCGCCCACCTCTTTAGAAAGGCGTTCTGGCTTTGCGAATATCTTCGCCGTTTCAGAGACGACGCGCCACGTGTTCATGTTCGCCACGCTTACGGCACCGACTAGTCCAACGGGTCGCGTCCGCTCGCCCATAACGCCCACGAGCCATCGCTTCTCAGCAAACGCCTTCTTATAGGCTTCTGTATCTTCCTTGTACTCGTCACTTGCCAGCACATCCTGCGGTATCTCGCTTGCCTTGAACTCTGCGGTTACCGTTAGCGGAATCGGAGAGCCGTCGCGCTCAACGACTACATTGAGCGGCTTGCCGTCTGCTTCTTGCACTTCTTCGCCGAACTGAGCGAAGTAACCAATTTCCTTTCCGTTGACACTCACCAGCCGATCGCCCGTTTGTATCCCAGCCACTGAGGCAGGGCTATCCGGCTGCACCGTGCCAACGTACGGCGAATTCTCCCAACCGTAGGCTGCGGCATTGCCAAAAAACAGTAGCCACCCGAACAAAAACGAAAACAACGGGCCTCCGATCAATACGAGCGCGCGCGATATCAGCCCCTTAGAATAAAAGCCATTCGGAACAGTAACTTCGCTACCGTCTTCCTTAGGCTCCATCCCTTTCGTCCGGATAAATCCGCCCAGTGGAAAGGCGCGGAGCGCCCACACTGTGCCGTGCTTGTCGGTTCGCGAAGCCATACGCGGGCCGAAACCGATCGCAAACTCTTCCACATCCATCCCCCGCCATCGCGCAAAAAGGTAGTGCCCAAACTCATGGGCGCCAACCACCAAGGTAAACAGTAATGCGATAACAAGGATTTGAAGGATGATCAAGTAATGGGTCTCCGCAGGAAATTATACGTAGCTGTAAACGATTGCGTTGGCGGCGGGGTTCCTAAGCCGCCCTATAGCGGGCCCTTGCTTCGGCATCCGCAGCGATAATCGATTCTAACGTCGCGCTGCTGGTTGGAGCGTTGTCCAGGGATGATTCTACCGACCGCACCACATCCATAAACCCGGTCTCGCCTCTCAAGAAGGCATTGACGGCTTCCTCATTCACCGCGTTCATCCAGGCGGGCACGAGCCCGCCGCGTCGAAACGCCTCACGAGCCACATCTGGCAGCGAGAAGACGTTGCGGTCCAATTCTTCAAACGTCAGGTTCGGCGTCTGCATCGGGTCCCACTGGCGCGCCGGGGACGGCATACGATCCGGACCCAGCAGCGCGTACTGAATCGGCAACTTCATATCTGGGTGTCCCAGTTGCGCTATCACGCTCTGGTCGGCGAATCGAACCATTGAATGAATCACGCTTTGCGGATGAACGACGATCTCGACGTCGTCCGGACTGATGCCAAAAAGCCAACAGGCTTCAATGAGTTCCAGCCCTTTATTCATCAGGCTGGCGCTGTCCACCGTGATCTTGCCGCCCATCTTCCATGTCGGATGATTCAGCGCATCCGCCGCCGTCATTCCCTCGAGGTCTTCCCTGCTCTTTCTCCTAAACGGCCCACCGCTCGCAGTCAGGATCAATGCCTCAACCTGCTCCATCTTCTCGCCTTGTAGGCACTGCAAGATCGCGGAATGCTCGCTATCTATTGGGCGGATCGTTTCGGAAGTGGCCACTGGCATCACGATCTCACCGCCCGCAACCAGTACTTCCTTGCTTGCCAGCGCAACCTGCTTACCCGCCTTCAAAGCCGCAATGGAAGGTTCCAATCCGATCATCCCCGCCACCGAAACCACGACGACGTCCACCTGCGGGTCGGTTGCCAACTCGACGAGCCCGCCGATTCCTGAGAGGGAGCCAATACGCTTCGCCGCGCCTTCGTCGAACATTGCCAGATTGGTGACTCCAAACTCCGCAGCTTGCTCGCTTAGCAATGAATGGTTAAAGTTCGCAGCGAGCGCGACGACTTTTAGATGCTCGGGGTTCGCGGCGATGACGTCAAGTGTCTGTGTGCCGATACTGCCGGTGGAGCCAAGAACCGCAACTCGCTTCATCGAGCGCGGCCTACGAACTCGTTCGCAAGGAAGCCCGCGTCGACCACCAAGCTATCCGCGGCCCACTGAGCGGATGACGGCAGAACAACCGCCCGATCGCCGCTCACCAAGCGAATCGATCCACCTGAAATGTCTACCTCAGCATCGCCATCGAGCGGCAGCCGGATCGTGGAGCCAAGCCCGCGAACAATCGCTTCTTGCTCGGTGAAC
>JBDSVQ010000014.1:0-8267 GCA_039927135.1 Fimbriimonadales bacterium
GTACGGCACGCGGCTTTATCTTGCGCGGGAGCGTATGGGCGAAGAGCTAGCGCGGGAGCACCCGGTAGAAGCGGATCTGGTGATTCCGGTACCGGATACCGGGTTCCCGGGTGCGATCGGCTATAGCCGTGTGAGCGGGATTCCGTTTGGGGAAGGGCTGATCAAGAGCCGGTATATCCATCGGACGTTTATCCAGCCCGATCAGCGGATGCGCGAAATGGGCGTGAGCATGAAACTGACACCGCTGCGTGAGCAGATCGAGGGCAAGCGGCTTGTGGTTGTGGACGACTCCATCGTGCGGGCGACGACGACGAAACAGATCGTAAAGCTGCTGTTTGAGAACGGGGCGAAGGAGGTGCACGTGCGGATCACGGCGCCGCCGATAAAGCACCCGTGTTTTTATGGGATTGATATGGCCAGCAAGGGCGAACTTGCGGCGGCGAAGTGGTCGATAGATGAGATTCGTGAGCGGATCGGGGCGACGTCGCTCGGGTACTTGTCTGTGGATAACGCGGTTAAGTCGGTGGGGCGGGAGAAAGATCAATTTTGCTTGGCGTGCTTTACCGGGGATTATCCGATTCCGGTGCCTGTGGATGTTCAGAAGGATGTATTCGAGCGGCCGAAGGTCGGCGAGTTTGCGACTGTGACGGCCGGCCAGGGCAAGCTGGATCTAGAGTAGTTTATGCGGATTCTTGGTGTTGATTACGGTCTCCGTCGGATCGGTCTCGCCATTGGGGAATCGGAAGTTAAGATGGCCTTTGCGCGGACGGTATTATTGTCGTCTGGTCATTCGCGGGATGCCGCTGCGGTTTATGAGTTTTTTGTTTCTGAGGGGTGCGAGCTAGTGGTGCTTGGGTTGCCGGTTTTGGATGACGGGCGTGAGGGAGAGCAGGCGGCATTGACGCGGACTTTTGGTGATGTTTTGGTTTCGCTTGGCGCGCCGGTAGAGTATGTGGACGAGCGTTACTCTTCTTCTTCTGCTTTGCGGGGGTTGTCGCATTTATCGTCGCGTGAGGCGAAAGGCGTTCTAGATGCGGAGGCGGCTCGATTGATTTTGGAGACGTATTTCTTGGGATGTTGAAGCGCCTGCTCATTTTTCTGATTCTGGTTTCGGCGGGCGTGGGCGTGTTCGCCATGGTCGTGTTTAGCGGTTTGAAGCCGGCGAACGAAAATGCGAAGCCGCGATATTTCAGGGTTGATAAGGGTGAGACGATTGCCGATGTTTTGCTGAGGCTGGAGGGCGAGGGCCTGATCCAGAACGCGAAGTATGTGCGTTGGCACCATCGCGCTTTTGGCGAGGAAGGAACCGTGCATCGTGGTACTTATGAGATTAGCGCCTCGCAGAGCGGCGACGAGATTTTGAAGCATTTGCTGTTCGGGGAAAAGGTGCGGCAGATGGTATTAATTAAGGAGGGGCTGTGGGTTAGGGAAGTGGCGGCGACTCTAGAGGCGAAGCAAGTTGCTTCGAAGCAGGAGGTTTTGGCATTGGCTGCTGATCCTCGTTCTTTGGAGGATCTTCCTGCGTTTATTGTGCCTTCTAAGGGGTTGGAGGGATACCTGTATCCGGAGACTTACGACTTGCCGCCGTTAATCGGTGCGGAGGAAGCAGTGGTCAGGATGCTGGCGGAGTTTGAAAAAGACATTTACGAGCCACTAGGGAAGCCGGATGCGATTAAGTTACGGTCTTGGGTGATTATCGGCTCGTTGGTTGAGTTGGAGGCGAAGCATGAAAATGAGAGAAAACGGATTGCGGGCGTTATCTATAATCGGTTGAACAAGGGGATGGCGTTGCAGATAGATGCGACCGTTATATATGGACTGGGCGTACGGCGGACGCTAAAGAATGTGGATTATCAGTTGTCGCATCCTTACAATACGTACAAGATACAAGCGCTTCCTCCGGGGCCGATTTGCAGCCCGAGGGCGTCATCTGTGATGGCTGCGGCGAAACCGGAAGTTCATCATTTCTTCTATTACGTCGCCATGCCGGACGGGACGCATAAATTCTCCAAAACATACGACGAGCACTTGCGAAATGTCAATTTGAGCCGTAAGGCATATGCGGCGCAGCGTGCGGCGGCGGGAGCTTGAATTGCTAAAAGGCGCGAAACTGTTTGACCGAAACAAGGTGACGCCTTTTTTGCGGCGTTTTTGTCCGGATTACATGGTGGAACGTATCAAGGACATTGATCCGCAGGACCTGGTCGCTTGGAATGTCAAGGGGGTATTGCTTGATTTGGATAACACGCTTCTTCCTTGGAAAAGCCACGAAATGCCTTCGGAAACCATTGAGTGGGTGAAGAAGTGCCAAGACGCGGGGATGAAACTGTGTTTGGTGAGCAATACGCGCAACCTCACTCGTCTTCGTGATATGGCTGATCTTATGGGCCTGCCGGCGGTTGCACCAACGAAAATGAAACCGTCGCGCATGGGTTTTGTGCAGGCGCTGGAGCTCTTGGGAATACACTCGTCCGAAGCCGTTATGATTGGTGACCAGATGTTTACGGATATTTGGGGAGGAAACAGGGCGGGGATAAGAACGATTTGGGTGGAGCGAATGGCGCGGCGCGAGTTTTTTGGCACGCGGTTTAGCCGTATGGCGGAGAGGCTGCTTTCACGGTGGATCCGGAAGGGGCACGGGGAATGAACTGGCTTTCCGCGTTGCGCGTTCGGCAGTGGACCAAGAACTTTCTTGTTTTTGGTGGGCTGATCTTTGCGGGAAAGTTTGATGAGACTGGTGCGGTTCGGGTTGCTATCATCGTATTCATTGCGTTCTGCTGCGTATCGAGCGCTGGATATCTATTCAATGATGTTGTCGATCGAGAGGATGATGCGAAGCATCCTGAGAAGCGAGACAGGGCGATTGCGTCGGGCCGTGTTTCTGCGGGTGTCGCCGTGGGGGTTGCTGCCTTGCTATTGGCGGTGGGGTTCGGCCTCATGGCGTTTTTCTCCGTCCCCTATGGTTTGCTTACGCTTGGATTGTATGCGTTGAACCAGGCGTTCTATGCTTCGATTGCGCGTCGATTTGCAATTTTCGACGTGTTTGTGATTGGGTTCGGATTCTTGATTCGCGCTGTTGCCGGGGCGGCGGCGATTCTAGTAGTCATTTCGCCGTGGCTCTTGGTGTGTACGTTCTTGCTTTCCCTGTTCTTAGGGTTTGCGAAACGTCGACACGAGCTTGAATTGAAGTCCGATTCAAGGGCGAGCCTGAGCGGCTACACGACACAACTTCTTGACCATTTCTTGATCGTGGCGGCATCGGCAACTCTGCTCGCTTATAGCGTTTACGCGATCGAGTCGGATACGGCTGCGGCGCACCCGATGATGGTGCTGACGATTCCGTTTCCTGCATTTGGCGTGTTTCGATATCTACAGGTTGTTTACAAAGAAAATGGCGGCGGTCATCCGGATAAGGCACTAGTGCGCGATCCTTGGATGGCGCTCACCGTGCTGCTTTGGGTTGGTGTTAGTTTGTACGCTGTTTCCGTTGAAGGATGGGTTCAGTTTTAGTGATTTCGCCGTTCCTTGAGAAAGTCGCGAAGCGGAAGGGAGTTCGACAATTCGGTAAGTTTGTGATTGTTGGCTTGAGTAGCACAGCCATCGACATGGGGCTGCACGCAATCCTATACAAAGGGGTAAACGGCGCGTTGAACGAAGGACTTCGGTCTTTCGCTTACGGGTTGCATCCGAGTATTTCTGAGCTTCTTGTCGCATACAACGTTGACCCGGCATTCGTGCTACTAAAAGCTCTTACCTTCGTCGTTGCAACGCTAAATGGGTTTTATTGGAACCGGCGTTGGACATTCGACGCAGTTGACAAAGACCGCGCCCACAAACAGCTGATTCGATCGTACATCGTTTATGGAGTTGGTTTGCTGATCAACACGACAGTCGCGGGCAGCATTCACCATCCGGGCGCGGGCAAATGGATCTATGTCGTTGCATTGCTCGTTGCGACCGTAGTTACGACCGCTTGGACTTTTCCGATGAATAAGTTCTGGACGTTTAAGGACAATCGAAAATGAATTGGCGGGATGTTGAACCGTGGCAGCCTTTTTCGTTGGTAGATATGCCGACGATTGGCGCGCCGGGTTACACACACGGGCTGCCACAGTATTCGGAAGGGCGTCCGTTTCGTCTCGGGATAATCGGCGATCCGGTTGAGCATTCACTCTCTCCAAAAATGCAGGTTGCTGCGCTCACGGAGTCAGGTTTTGACGGCGAGTACATTGCTATTCAGGTGCCGAATGGTGAGTTGCCCGACGCGATAGAGCATCTGCGCGACCTCGGATTCGTCGGACTTAATGTAACTTTGCCGCACAAGCAACACGCGCTACTAATAGAGCAAGGAGACGCTACTGTTCGTGCGGTTGGCGCGGCGAACTCGATTAAGATTGAAAAGGGAGATGTTTTCGCAACGAACACGGATGCAATTGGTTTCTTTAGGCCGATTCAGGACCTGCTGCCGGGGAAGGCGCTGGTTTTGGGAGCAGGGGGCGCGGCGGCGGCGGTCGTTTATGCACTATCCGAAAATGATTGGGATGTCCAGATCTGGAATCGCACAGCCGAAAAGGCCGAAGAACTTGCGAGGCGCGTTGCTGGAACCGTTTATCCGGAGCCCGACCCTACCGGGTGCACGTTGGTGGTGAACGCAACTTCACTCGGATTGCACGAAGGAGATCGGCCGCAGCTCATTTGGGAAAACTTGGAGGAGAACGCGACGGTTTACGACCTAGCGTATCGCCAGGGAACGACGGACTTCTTGCAAATCGCTGCACAACGAGGCAACCAAACGATAGATGGAAAGGAGATGCTTGTCGCCCAGGGGGCGGCGTCGTTCCATTGGTGGACAGGTCGGAAGCCATCAATCGAAGTCATGCGTGAGGCGATTGGCCTGTGAAGTGGGTGCGCGAGAGCGCGGTGGAGGAAGTCGCGGCAGCGATCAAGGTTGGGGCGATTGCGATCGTGCCGACCGAAACCGTCTATGGAATCGCCAGCACGCTGGACGATGACGCCCTGGCAAAAGTGTTTCGCGCGAAAGGCAGGCCGGAAGGCAAACCTCTCATCGTTGGCGTCTCTGGGGCGGAGATGGCGGGGACGGTCTGCGCCGAGTGGCCTGCAGAGGCGCAAGCACTTGCAGAGCGCTTTTGGCCCGGACCACTTTCGCTCGTTTTGCCGAAGGCCGAAGGCATTCCGTTAACGGTCACTGCGGGCGGGTCGACTGTGGCGGTTCGCGCCCCGGGACTACCGATCACAATGCGTCTTATCGAACTTGTCGGCGAGCCGATCGTCCTCACCAGCGCGAACGTCTCCAGCAACGTGTCTCCCCTAACGGCGGCTGAGGCCGTTGCACAGATTGGGCTGTCCGTCGCCTATGTCTTGGACTCGGGCCGCTCACCGATAGGCATTGAATCGACGGTTTACGAAGTCTCGACACGCACCGTATTGCGGCATGGCGCTATACCCGAAGAGGGACTTAAGGCCCATACCTGAAATCGGCTTCTGGTAAAGTTTGCGGCTGAGGGAACTATGAAATTCGCAATCACTTTAGTCTTGGCAGGCGGCCTGTTGACTGCCGCATATTCTTGTCCATTCTGCTACGATCCTAAAGGGCTCCATATCGGCGAAACCAAGGTATTGGGGAACGGCACTGTCTACTCGTGGGTGAAGCTCGATGACAAGGGCAACCCGGCCGGAGTGGGAATCACATGGACCGCCACGGCTCTGGACGGTCTGCCGATGGAGAAGCCGTCAACGGGCTTGGTCGGTTATGAGATCCCGTTGAAGTTGCCGGCCGAAGCGAAGGACACTCCGTTTGACCACGTCGCCTTCGACTGGAATCCTTTTGGGCACATTCCGCCCGGCATCTACGACGTGCCGCACTTCGATGCGCACTTCTTTTTGCTTACCACCGCTGAGCGGCTGAAGATCACGATGGAAGGCGAAGACGTTGCGCGCGTCAAGAAGCCGGTGCCGCCCGGAGTTATGCCGGCGGGTTACATCATGGCTCCAGGTAGCGAGGAGAAATACATGGGTATGCACTGGGCGCAACTAAGTTGGCCCGAGTTCAACGGTGGCAAGTGGCAGCACTCGTTCGTTTACGGCTCGTACGACGGCAAGTTGGCGTTCATTGAGCCGATGTTCACGCTGGAGTTCTTGAAGGCGAAGCCAATGATCAGCGTTCCGTTTCCGCAGCCGACGGTCTACCCGCAGGGCAAGTACTACCCGACCACCTACCGCATCTCATATGACGAGAAACGGCAGGAGTACACCGTTGCCCTGGAGGGCATGGTGAAGCGGTAAAACCCATCAGCCGTCTAGAATAGGGGCGTTCCTTGCGAACGTCCCTATTTTTTTGAAGGTACTACAACAACCCATGCGACTCAAACTCACGCTTTTCGCCATGCTTCTCGCGGCAATGTCTTTTGCCCAAGAGGTGCCCCAATCCATCAAGGACGCGCTCGCTGCGGCCGATGCTTCGATCGCTAAGGTCGTCGCAGTGCCGAACGGCGAACGCACGTTCGAAAACACGATGCTGCCTCTCGATGAGATGGATGTTCGTCTGGATCAGGCTCTTTCGCTTCCCCTGTTTATGTCGCATGTATCGACCGATGCCAATGAGCGCAACGTTGCTCGGGCATCCGAGCAGCACGTTGTTGATTGGTACATCGAGACAGCCAAGCGCGAGGACCTCTATCGCGCGGTAAAGGCTTACGCTGATACGAACCCAAGCCTAACGGGCGAGAGAAAAAGGGCGCTTGATTTCACGATGCGAGACTATCGACGCGCGGGTATGGAGTTACAGGCTGATAAACGAGCACGGTTGCTGGACGTTGAAAAGGAGCTTTCTCGGCTTGGCATCGATTTCGAGAGGCGCATAGCGGACGATGATACGCGCCTCGCGGTCAATACATGGGAGCTGCCCGGTGTTCCGCAAAGCGTGATCGACCGACAGGACAAGATCGCGAGCTTGGTTCTTGTTAAACTCGATGGGCCGACCTATTCAGCGATCATGGATCACTGCACGAATTCGGCGACGCGCCAAAAAGCGTGGACGATGTACCGCCGTCGCGCCGGTATGGAAAACGTGACCACGCTTCAACAGATGATCAAGCTGCGAGCGGAGACGGCGCAAATCCTAGGCTTCGGCAATTTCGTGGATTACATTGTTGAAGATCGCATGGCGAAGAACTCGCAGACTGTCCGGGCGTTTTACGACGAGATTATTCCGCTGGTTGCGGAGAAGGCGAAAGCGGATTATGCGCTATTCCAAAACGCCAAGCGCGAGTACACGAAGAATTCTGCGGCCGCTTTGTATCCGTGGGATTATGGCTTCTACAAGAATTATCTCTTGAAGACGAAGTATGCGGTTGACTCCCAGAAAGTCGCCGAATACTTCCCGATGGAGAGCGTTGTCAAAGGTTTAATCGACGTGACGGGGCGACTGTTCTCTATCGAATTCAGGGACATAACCGCCCGAGCAGGCGACTTGGGATTGCCGCTTTGGCACCCCGATGTAAAGCTTTACGAAGTGGTTGACAAGGCATCAGGCGAAACGCTGGGCCGCATGTATACGGACTTTTATCCGCGCCCAGGCAAGTACACGCACGCCGCTTGCTGGCAGCTTTGGCCGCGCAAAGAGTGGCCGGATGGCAAGGTAGATTTGCCGTTGGCCGCATTGGTCTGCAACTTTACAAAACCGACCGAAGATAAGCCGTCTTTGCTGCGTCACGACGAAGTGGAAACTTTCTTCCACGAGTTCGGCCACGGGCTACATGGCATGCTTTCAAGAACAAATCTTGCTCGCTTTACCGGCACGCGTGTTGCACGAGATTTCGTGGAGGCACCTTCCCAAATGCTGGAGAACTGGGTTTGGGAAAAGGACTCCCTGCGACTGTTTGCTAAGCATTACAAAACCGGTCAGCCGCTTCCTGATTCGTTGTTGCAAGCTATGCTCAGCGCGCGAACTCTCGGTAGCGGAATGGAAACGCAAGGACAGTTTTATCTGGGATTGATGGACCACGAATTCCATACAAAGGCGGATGGTGTGGTCGATACGCTGGCCGTTGAAGAGGAAGTTTACAACCGCACCACTCAGTATAAGTTTGTGCCGCACACTTTCTTCGAGGCGTCGTTTGGTCACCTGAATGGCTACCACGGAGCGTACTACGGCTACCTTTGGTCGTTGGTTTATGCGCAGGACCTTTACAGTCGATTTGAAGATAAGGTAGCGTTGGATGAAGCGGCAGGAATGTATTACCGCACAA
>JBDSVQ010000015.1:0-3557 GCA_039927135.1 Fimbriimonadales bacterium
GCCCACGTAGCCCGCGCTGGCGGTGAGAATAAGGTTGCCGCCGCCGATAAGCGCGTGGCCGTTGCCGTTGGACTCCACCACAACCCGCAGCACAGACCCGCCCGTCGCCATCCCCATCAGCGCGTGGCAAAGCTCGTGGATGTGGGTGTTGAAGTAGATGAGGGGCGTGAGGATGGGGCGAAAAAGCGGCACGAGCCACAGCGCCAGCGAAACCACGCTGGCGGTGATCAGAAAATTGCGATGGCTTTCTTGGGCGGCGCTCAGGGTTTAGAGTTTACGCGGGCGAGGCGGTAGTGGTTTCAGAATGCTCGGCGACATATCTTGTAAGTCCGGAGGGCCGATTACGATCCTTTGCGGCCCGAAAGTGTCGGCTGCTTGAGAATTAGTCGCTCAACTTCGTTTGCGATCTGCATCCCTGCTCGGTCGACCCTCGCTTCGCGGTTTCGGTCATCTGAAGACAAACGATAGTTTGGCAAGACGGTGCAGAACACTCGCCCGAGCCGAAACGAAACTGTGGAATCCGATCCATGGAACCAGCACTCGTCTCCGAATTTGACACCGGTAGTCGACACCTTGGTTAGCAAAGAAGGTGCCGGCACGGTTCTCTTGATCTCAGCAAAACGGGACTTGGCATCGGAAATGGACTCGTAGACAACCACGAGCACGTCGACAAGGGAAGCGCCATCCTCGGATCGCAAACGAGCGCGCCCTTTCCGCGCTGACTTACCGCTGGGCAGATCAAAACTCGACCCGACGTTCGTCATAGCGGCGTCAATGGTTAAACCGGGAATGGAGGACTTGACCGGTAGAATTCCACTTATCACTTTGGCTTCATCTTGAACCGTTTGAACGGCAGGCATGAGCGGTTGTGCACCAAGTACGAAGAGGGCTGTTGCTTGTATCAGTAGTAACATTTTGAGTATTCGTTCCTTAAGCTGATTCGTGGTCACAACGGGAATAAAGCCAGCTTTCGGAAACGGATTCCAGCAAAAACTCGGATAGTAACAGTTTACCAGACCATAACCGAGGGTACCCTCGCAGTACGTGGAATCACGCTCACCCAAGGGATGCGCCAAATGGCTGAGTGCCGAACCACTTGTGAAGATTGCAGCGAGTGGCGCCGCGCACGCGCGTCAACCCTTATTGTGAATGGACCGTAAATCAACTAAAGAGGTGAATTAATTGTGCTTCCATTTCTCGCAGTCGTCCTAATTCAGTCCGTTCAAGTGCCGCACTTACGACTTAATGTCGAAAGTGTCGCGCGAGCAAGCGTGCCCATTCCATCAACATACTTAAGCGAATTTGCACGGATTTCTGAAAACGGCGCTGTTGCCTACAATCCGTCGCGACCGCAAGTTGGAACCGGCGCAGGATTGGAAACATGGTTGCCGAAAGGTGGAGCGGCTATCAAGCACATTACAGTTAGCCAATTTGGCAAGTCGAGTCAGGACTACGCGCTAGGAGTACAGGAGAGCGGAGGCAGTGGCGTCCATTCCGGTGCACTAGCGGTAATGCCGAATGGACACGTTGTCGTTCTTGGATACACCTACCGTGTTGCAAACACGGGTGCCAAGCGTTCCGGCGTTTTTGCGATCGATCCAAAAGTGAAGGGGCGAGCGACCAGCAAGAAAATCTACGCGACCGCTGATCGCCATGTCTCGACCGCAGTCATGGATAGAACGGGAAATGCAGTTCTCTTGGAATCATGGGACTTTGATGGCAAGTCTTCATCCATCAGTCAGATTGAGAACGGCTCCATCATTCGCAATCTGGGCGCACACCAGCGTACTGCAAAGTTTCACAGCACGTCGTGCTCGGGGCCTTTGCTTTTTGATTCGAAGCGAAACATTGCGGTTATTGCTAATCCATCCGAATCCGGTGTGGAGGGCATGGCACTTTATTCGACCAAGCCTGATCGCAGGATTTCGCATTTCGGCCCGCCCAATGGCGTGCCGCGTGGATATCAAATCTGTGGAATAAACTGGCTGCCGGACGGTGCAGCAATTGTTGGATATGCGAATACTTCCGTAGGTGCCGGAGTTGCAAAGCGCGGAATGATGTACAAAGTGACATTCGGGTCAAAGGTCAACTGGCAGCATGTTGGCGACTACGCTTTTCGCGGAGCCTCTCGTTCCGGCGGAAAACTGCTGATAACGGATTCGAACGATAAGTCGTGGCTAGTGACAGTCAAGTAAACTCCCACTACCGCTTCATCAACTCCATCACAGTGTTGCCCCGACAATGCCCTTCCTGATTTTGCTTTCGAATATGAGCCTAGAGGTCGCGCCCTAAAGCAATGTTGGTCTTACTTGCCTGTTGGGCTCTAACATCGCCGCAGTTTCCGGGTGCGGTAAGGGTGGAGGCGATCGACCATAAAGCGCTCCATCGGGCACTCACCACCAGTGAGGCAAGGGGTCCGAGGATGGCTCGGATCTCAGAGGATGGCCAGGCCGTGTTCGTTCTAGGAGACAGGTATCGAAGGTTCCTCGTTTATAACGCAAAGGCAGCCCCGGAAGAAGACCTACTCTTGAGCTTAAATTCAGGTAAGCCTTCTGCGCATACCACTAGTCAGTTCGCTCACATACGTCTGGCTGAACGAGGCAAAAGCGTTAGCGCCGGCTGGCCGCCGCGAGTGGCATACGCACCGAACAAGGACCGTCTCATGCTGGGCGTTCCCGTTGGACGTGATCTTTGGTTAGTCGAACTTAATTGGAATGGCCGTGGGAAATCGCCGAACAAAGCGTGGGTCATGAAATCGGAAGGCGATCGACTACGCCTACTAGCAGCACAGGTTGTATACGATGCTCCAGTGTTCTTCGTCACAGATGGGAAATCCATTTCTAAGGTTATTGCAAACGGAAAGCGGACAGTGCTTGGGAATATTCCTTTCGGCGGTTTCGACTATTCTCCGCATAACAAAATCGCGATTGATTTTATTGAGGGGCGCATGTCTGCGTCCGACGGCGCGATTCTACAAGCGAGCCTTGGTGCGTCAAAAAGCAAGTCGTTCTCTGTGCCTGGAAGTGCGTTTAACCGCGAATGGGTCTTCGCATTTACGATGGTTGATCAACTTTATGGATCGACCGATAGAGTTTACAAGGCAGTGAGTGGCAAGTGGCAGCCGTTTGGATCAGATGCGCGTTTATTGGCAATAAGCGCTTCCAAGAAGATTTGGTTAGTAGAAGACGAAAGCGACCAATTGTGGAAAGTCAGTTTTTAGTGCGTTAGGAATTAACGCTTCATCAACTCCATCACAATCGTCGATACGCCGTTGATCATGAACTGCACGCCGATGACGGCTTCGAGGAGGCCCATTAGCTTTGAGATGATCGTTTGACCTGCTGATCCGAGGCGCGAGACGAGCAGGGGCGACACCAATAAAATGGCGAGCGTGGCGACGGCGGTCAACGCAATCGCGCCGCTCAGCGCCAACCGGTGCATAGCGCCCGGCGCCTGGCCGGCGAGCACCGTAACGGTCGACAGCGCACCCGCGCCGGCAATCAGCGGGATGCCGAGGGGCACCACCGACGGGTCGCCGGGCGTTGCCTCGGCCTCGC
>JBDSVQ010000016.1:0-13926 GCA_039927135.1 Fimbriimonadales bacterium
GGCGGCGAGGATCGGGGAGTGTTGAAGGTTTCGGGATCGGTTGCCATCCTGAAAGCCCGCGGGTTTCCCGTCGAGAACCTTGCTGAGCTGGTGGCGGCGTTCGATGAGCGAGCCGTCCAGTAAAATCGAGAAGATGGACATGACTTACACGCGACGAGCGACGGTAGGCGTGCCGGTTGGCAAGCTTACGATTGGCGGCGGGCGGACTGTGGTTGTGCAAAGCATGATCACGGAAGAGACCCGTAACGTTGATGCGTGCGTGGAACAGATCATCGGGCTCCACGATGCCGGCTGCGAGATCGTTCGTGTAACGACTCCGACTTTAGCCGAAGCTCGTTGCTTGGAAGAAATTCGCGCGAAGGTACGTGAGCGTGGGGCTGACGTGCCATTAGTTGCGGACGTGCATCACCAGGGTTCGCCGATTGCCGTTGAAGTCGCGAAGTATGTGGACAAGGTGCGCATTAACCCGGGTCTGTTTGTATTTCGCAAGCGCGTGCAGAGGACTGTTGAGTACTCGGAGCAAGAGCGTGCGGACGAATTGGCGGCGATCGAAAACGAGTTAGTGCCGGTTATCGAGGCGTGCACGGAGAACGATACGGCGATGCGGATCGGCGTCAACCACGGTTCCCTGGCGGAGCGGATGTTGGTTACGCATGGAGATACGCCGGAGGGCATGGTCGAGAGCGCGCTTGAATACATTCGGATTTGCGAGAAGCACGATTTTCGGCGCATTGTTGTGAGTTTGAAAGCCTCGCGAGTTCCGATCATGCTCGCGGCAAATCGGCTGTTTTCGTCGAAGTCTGACTATCCGCTGCACCTCGGCGTGACCGAGGCGGGCGACGGAGATTACGCGCGCATTAAATCGACTGCCGGCATCGGTACGTTGTTGGCCGAGGGCATCGGCGACACAATCCGTGTGTCGCTTGCTGAGGATCCGGTTAATGAGATTCCGGTGTGCTACGACATTCTCCAAGCGCTTGGGATTCGGCGCTCGAAAACGGAATTCATCGCTTGCCCATCTTGCGGTAGAACGAAATTTGATTTGCCGACTGTTTTCGCAAAAGTGAAAGCTGCAACAGGGCACTTATCCGGTTTAGATATCGCGGTCATGGGTTGCATCGTTAATGGCCCAGGTGAAATGGCAGACGCTAATTACGGATATGTTGGGCAGGCGGGTGGAAAGATCGCACTTTATCGCGGGCGCGAAGTTGTGAAGAACAACATCCCGCAAGAAAGCGGTGTAGAGGAATTGATAGCCCTGCTCAAGTCTGACGGAGCGTGGGTAGAGCCCGCTTGAAGTATCGCGCGATGTGGTCCGGCTCTGCCGAATGCGGCATGAGCGAGCGCGAAGTTGACGATTACGTTGATCGTCTTTATGAGACCGGTATCAACACGCTGATCGTGCATCTGAAAGGCGGGGACGGGACGGTTTATTGGAAGTCGGATATCTTCCCGCAATGCACTCATCCTGGCTACGAGTCTTTCGATCTGCCGGCGGCGTTGTTGAAATCGTGTCGCAAGCGCGGCATGCGGTTGGAAGCGTGGCTAATCGATTTTTTCGAAGGCAAGGATGGAGCGGCTCATCAGGAGCATCCCGAATGGGTGATGCTCGATCCGGACGGCAAGACAACAAGCGACGAAATGCTGCGCGGCGCGGCGTGGGGGCCACTGTGGATGTGCGCCGCAAGGCGGCCGGGATACACGGATCAATGGTTGGTGCCGCTGATCGAGGAGTTCGCGCGTAAATACGATTTCGATGCCGTGCATCACGACTACGTTCGCTATCCGGGGGATGCGGCGCCCGATCGTTATTGCTTCTGCGATTATTGCTTAGAGAATTTGCCCAAGTGGGCAGGTTTTCACACCGAAGCATACAAGGATGAGCCGTTCTTTCATGAGACTTACGATCGAGGTTATGTAGAAGCCCACTGGGAGCAAAGCCCGAGAGTGTTGCCCGCGAATTGGGAATCGCTTCCCCGCTCTTTCAAAGCTCGCTTCTTGTTAGAGGGCGGTTTCTTTCAGAGCGGGCGCAACGACCTTGACTACTTCTTTTATCTCTATCGGCAGGAAGCAATAACCGACTTTTGCCGCCTGTCTCGGGAGGCTGTGGAACGTGCGCGGCCGGGGATGCAGATTAGCGGAGCCGTGTTTAAGAATCCGGTTCATAGCGGCAGATTCATTGGGCAGGATTGGCGGACGTTTGAGGGCTATGTCGATGGGATTATTCCGATGAACTACCGCGATCACTATCCGGGGTCGTTTGAAGTTTATTTGGATTTGCTCAGGGAGACCATCGAGAGCCAGAAAGTGCTGACGAAGGGCTTCAGTTACTATTGGCCCGGGGCGGCGATCAACTTTTTGTTTTTCGAAGAGGAACGCCCGTTGCACGCGATGAAGGATGCGCTTGCCAATGGCGACACGGTAACTGCAAAGGCGGAGTTCGCCAAAGTTCGCGCTGCGATACTGGGGTATTCACCCGAGACTGCGAGTGCGTTGGACAAGATGGACGATGGTGCGGAGTCGGCGCTAGCGATGTTTATGGCAGCCATTCCCTACAAATATTGGCCCGCCGATAAGCTGTCAAGGGTTATTGATGTTTTTGATGAATCGGGAGTTGACGGCTTTGCTCTTTTCTGCGTTGGTCATCTCGACCCGTATTCGCAGTGGGACGTACTTCGATCTCGGCTTAGGCGTTAGAGGCCCAAGCTTCGGAAGCCAATACCGCTAAGGGCGCTGCCTAGCAGATAACCCAAGACGATCGGCCATTTGTTCGCATGTTCGAATTCTACAATCGCGTAGTAAAGCAAATACAGACCA
The DNA here is from genome assembly GCA_039927135.1 of Fimbriimonadales bacterium. Lineage (GTDB taxonomy): Bacteria > Armatimonadota > Fimbriimonadia > Fimbriimonadales > ATM1 > JACDEQ01. The sequence goes on from JBDSVQ010000016.1 coordinate 2,818, forward strand.
CAGATCAGGCCAAGAAGCCCCTTCCAGATTTCGTCTTGGAATGCGTCAACCAGAATGATCAGCCAACAGACAAGACCAACGATCGCCCCAATGACTCCCAGAATGAGCATGACCCTAAAGTTCAGCTTGGAGACTCAGTTTCCTGCAAGATTTATCGGAACGCAAGGTAGTATAGTTGCGTCTACTAAACGGGAGGCAGCATGATCCAACTAGACATGATCGGAATCACGGCCGAAGACTTACAAGCGTCAGTCTCATTCTATCGGCTGCTTGGCGTCGACTTTCCGGAGCCTGATGGCCCGTATGTCGAAGCCACGTTGAGAGGGGGGATACGAATCTCGATCAACGACAAGAAGATGATCCAAGAGGTGTACGGAGGGGTAGAAGCCGGTGGCCATGCTATCGGATTAGCGTTCCTCTGCGATAACCCCGGTCACGTGGATCAATTGTTTGCCTACCTAACGGCCCAGGGCTACAAGGCAAAGCTCGAGCCGTTCGATGCGTTCTGGGGCCAGCGATACGCTACGGTCCTCGACCCCGACGGTAACCCCGTCGACCTATTTGCGCCCAATTCGGCGTCCCAAAACGATGCCTGAGGCGACAACAAACAACGGAGAAAACAAATGAAGACACTCACAGTTCTGGTTTCGACAATTCTTCTTGGCAGCATGGCGCTTGCACAAGAACCCGAAATGCCCGACATGACCCCACCGAAGGAAATGGAAAAGCTCCATGCCCTCGTGGGGACTTGGAAAGGCAAGGAGAAGCACTTCGATCCCGGCAACACTACGCCGATGGAAGTTGACGCAACTATTACGAATAAGCTCACCCTCGGTGGGCACTTCTTGCAGGGCGACTACAAGACGTCAATCCCTGGGTTTGGTGAGTTTAGTGGCCTCCAGATGATCAGCTTCGACCCGGCAACGAAGAAATACGTCATCTACTGGTTCGATTCGATGAGCAATACGGGCCTTCGAGGCGAGTCCACGACGATGGGTCCGAAGTTCACCTTCGTCACTGACGAAGTCGAAATGCCTGGCATGGGCAAGACCAAAATGCGCATCACTACGACGACCGTCAATGCGTCATCGTATACGATGACGGTTGAGATGACAATGGGTGATTCGTGGCACAAGTTCCTCGACGGAACGTACACGAAGCAATAGCAGCGTAGGCCGCAAAGTATAATGCTGCCGGAGCTCCATGAGATACGGCGGCATTCTTGTGCGCGAAGATCACGGAGCAAAGAACCAAAGATATGGCATTGAAACCACTTAACGACCGCATTATCGTAGAACCGTCAGAAGCCGAAACCAAGACCGCTTCCGGCCTTGTACTCCCCGACTCTGCCCAAGAGAAACCCCAGAAGGGCCGCGTGCTCGCGGTTGGACCGGGCAAACGACTCGACAACGGAACGCTTGCGGTTCCGGATGTTTCTGTTGGCGACACCGTGCTCTACGGAAAGTATTCCGGTACCGAGGTAAAGCTAGCTGGAAAGGACTACGTGATCCTGAGGGCTGAAGATGTGCTCGGAATCCTCGTGGGATCGGCGACTTCGACAAAGGCAACTTCGAAGGCTACCGCAATGCCTGCCAAGCCTGCGAAAGCAAAGGCTATGAAGGCGGCTAAACCTGCAAAGGCGAAAACAGCCAAGCCCACGAAGTCTGTCAAGGCAAAGGCGGCGCCCAAGGCCAAGCCCGCAAAGACCAAAGTAACCAAGCCCGCGAAGTCTGCCAAGGCAAAGGCGACTCCTAAAGCCAAGCCTGCAAAGACGAAAGCGGCCAAGCCCGCGAAGTCCGTCAAGGCAAAGGCGGCCCCCAAAGCGAAACCTGCAAAGGCAAAGGCGGCGCCCAAAGCAAAGCCCGCAAAGGCGAAGGCCGCTGCGCCCAAGGCAAAGCCCAATAAGGCGACGACTACAAAGGCGAAAGCAAAACCTGCCAAGAAAGGCAAGAAGTAAGCATGGCAAAGAAGGAGATTCTTTACGGCGATAGCGCGCGACGATCTTTGTTTATCGGCGCGACCAAGTTGGCGGAAGCTGTCCGCCCGACACTCGGGCCACGCGGCAGGGTTGTTGGATTGTCCAAGAAATTCGGGGCACCCCTGCTCATCGATGACGGTGTGACGATCGCCAAGGATATAGAGCTCGAAGACTCGTTTGAAAACATGGGCGTCGCACTGGTTCGTGAGGCGAGTACTAAGACCAACGATCAAGCCGGCGACGGAACGACGACGGCAATCATCCTCGCCCACGCTTTGATCGAAGAGGGTCTTCGAACAATTTCGGCCGGGATCAACGCAACTGCCCTCCAGCGAGGAATGGCGGTGGCAGTTGACGCTGTGGTTGCTGAAATCGCAAAGAGCAGCAAGAAATTGAAAGGGTCATCGGATGCCGTGCAGGTCGCGACCGTTTCCAGCAAAGACGAGAGTATCGGCAAACTTGTCGGTGAGACCCTTCACAAAGTTGGATTGCAAGGTGTAGTGACGGTCGAAGAGGGCAAGAGTCTGGAGACGTCGGTGGACATGGTGGAAGGGCTCCGTTTCGACAAAGGCTATATGAGCCCGTACTTCATCACAGATGTCGCTCGGATGGAAGCCGTGCTCGACGACCCACTGATCCTTTTCCACGAAAAGAAAATTTCATCTGTCGCGGATTTCCTACCGTTCCTCGAAACGGCTGCCCGAACGGGTCGGCCGATTGTGGTCATTGCCGAAGATATCGAGAACGAGGCGCTTGCGCTGCTTGTTCTCAACCGCCTGCGCAGCGGGCTTAAGGTTGCCGCAGTGAAGGCACCGGGGTTCGGTGAGCGCCGCAAGGCGATGCTGGAGGATGTCGCCATTTTGACCGGCGGCACGGTTGTGAGCGAAGACATCGGCATGAAGCTGGAGAACGTCACTCTGGAAATGCTCGGCAACGCTGATCGCGTAATTGTTACCAAGGATCACACGACGATCGTCGGTGGCAAGGGTCAAAAGACGGCGATCTCGGGGCGTGTGAAGCAAATCCAATCGGCGATCGCGAAATCGGACAGCAAGTACGACAAGGAAAAGATGAGCGAGCGGCTGGCGGCTCTCTCCGGCGGCGTTGCCGTTGTGAAGGTGGGCGCCGCTACCGAAACTGCGATGAGAGAGCGAAAGGCTAAAGTTGAGGACGCTATTGCCGCAACGCGCGCCGCCATGGAAGAAGGCGTCGTCGTGGGCGGAGGCGTTACGCTCTTGCGAGCTGCCTCCGTAATCTCAAAGCTCAAGCTCGGAGAGGATGAATCCGTGGGCGCCGGAATTTTGGCCAAGGCGCTTGAGGCGCCACTGCGCGCGATTGCGGATAACTCCGGTGCAGAGGGCCGTGTCGTCGTGCAGAGAGTCAAAGAAGCGAAGGGTTCGAACGGATTCGACGCCGGCACTTTAGAGTACAAGGACCTCGAGAAGGCCGGTGTTATTGACCCCGCCAAGGTCGTTCGGCTCACGGTGCAGAACGCGGCTTCGATAGCCGGAATGATCCTTACGACGGAAGCAGCCGTGGGTGAGCCAAGCGACGACGAGGACGAGCCGCACACTCCGCCCGCTTACTAATGCTCCAAAACGCTCTCGAACGGTGGGCGGCTCGCTTCGACGGGCCGCCCACCGTCGTTTCGCAGGCACCCGGGCGTGTAAACCTAATCGGTGAGCATACGGACTATAACGAGGGCCTGGTGCTTCCAGCGGCAATCGATCTCAACGTCGTTCTGCTTGGTCGAGAAGCAGACGAAGATGACTTCGTTTCGGTGCAGGTGCCGGATTCGATCGACTACCGCGGCCCGGGGTGGCGGCGATATGCGCAAGCGTGCCGAGCGGCATTGGAGGCGCGCGGCTTGAAACCGCCACCGATCCAAGCGGTCGTGGACTCGAATTTGCCAGGCGGAAGCGGCCTCAGCAGTAGCGCAGCGCTAGAACTTGCCTTCCTTGCTTGCTGGAATCAGGTTGGCGGGCTGGGGCTTTCTTCCTTCGATCTTGCTGAGGTTGCCTGGCAGGCTGAGACCGAGTTTGTCGGAGTTAAGGTTGGGCGTATGGACCAGATGGCCTCATCGATGGGCGTCGAGGGTTCGGCGCTCTTCATCGACATGAGGACTTTAGAGTCCAGACCGTGCCGACTGCCGGACGGTGTCGAGATCGTAATTCTCGATACCCGTAAGCCACGGGCGCTTGCGGCGAGCAAGTACAACGAGCGGGTCGAGGAATGTGCGCGTGCGGCGGCAGCCATTGGCGTGCCCTCACTGAGAGACGCCAGCCTTGAGGCACTTGAAGGCGCTCGACTAGCCGGCTTGGACGACGTTGGCTATCGACGGGCGCGACACGTTGTAACCGAGAACGGACGGGTCATCGCCCTACTGGATGCTCTCGATGCCAACAATCGACGTCAGATCGGGCGGCTCCTCGCAGAGTCTCACGAAAGCCTGAGAGGTGATTACGAGGTGACCGTGCCCGAGTTGGACGACATGGTGCGCTCGGCGAGGATGGCGCCGGGGTGCATCGGCGCAAGGATGACGGGGGCAGGCTTCGGGGGCTGCTGTGTCGCCCTGATCGAGACGGGCAGCTTCCAAGATTTCAAGGCGGCGACCACCGGATCGTACGATATGTACGGCTATGTAAAACCCGATATTTTTGCGGTGACGGCGTCCGCCGGGGCATCCTGCCAATGGTACTAGTAACCATACCGGGAACAAAACCAAGGTAATCAGCGTCTCTGTACCCATGCTATAGATGCGCTTTCCAATGGCGGAATCCGCGGCTTTTGTTTTGAGATGTATCGGCCCTGGGGCTTAACCCTTGCGTGTGACCGCAACCGAATGTGTCACAGAATTCGAACTGAGCTACAAAGGAGTAGTTAAACAATGCTTTTGTTATTTTGGGAAACACCGTCCGAATATCTGGTCCTTAAGCTCGCCAGAGGGGGGCGTGGGTGAGCCGGATCGGCAAAGAAACGAAGCCCATACGGCTTACCCGTCGTGAGCGGGAGGTCCTGGGCCTTATTAGCCAGGGCTATCGGAGCAGCGAGGTCGCAGAAATGTTGGTCGTCTCAAAGCGAACGGTCGACTTCCACTTGGCGAATGTGTATCACAAACTGCGCGTTACGAATCGTCTGCAGGCATTCCGGAAAGCATCCGAATTGGGCCTGATCCCGTTCCAGGGCCCTGCTCGCCCCAAGAAGCCAACCGTTTAGGTTTGGTGCCTTGTAGGCACGCGCGGGAGCTCCATTTCTTCGCCACCTGTTGTGGTTGTATAGCGGATGAGTCGATCCAGGATGACCTTCACCATTCCTGCGACAGGAAATGCAAGAAGCATTCCGGCAATTCCCAGCAGCGCTCCCCCGCACAACACAACAAAAACGCTTACCACGGGATGTAATCCTACGGACTTACCGACGAGTTGCGGATGGATGACACTGTCGTAAACCAATCCCACAACGATGTACACGACTAACACCAGAACGACATAGCCGCCCTTCGCCATTTCTATTCCCAAGAAACCGGAAGCGTCGCCGGAAACGATCGCGATCCAAATGGCAGCTGCGGAAAGCAGGAAACCGAGATAGGGAATCACGTAAAAAACGCCAACAAGCAATCCCAATAAGAGTGCGTAAGGAACGCCTAAGATGGTGAAAAGAACGGCATTGATAGCCGAATACAACAACACGCTACGGGTTAACCCGCGAACGTAGCCGGAAATTACATCGCCGAGATCGGCGAGCAAATCTGTGGCAGCCGGACGGATCGTCGGAGGGATCCAAGTAACGAACCTGCGCCTGAAGTCATCGTAATTCATTAGTACGAGCGCAGTGACAAGCGGCGTAATTACCAACAAGAAAAGTGACGACGTTGCGTATTGTAATATTCCGCCGAGATTTCCAAATACTTTTCCGGCAATACCGCTGACGTTTTTCTTGATTTGGAACATCTCTTCCAAACCGGTGCGCGTGGTAGGCAAGCCGACTTTTTGCAAAGTAGGTTTGTAGTCTTCCAGCATGTGGTCAACCCATCCTGGCTTTACGGGGGTTTCGAGGTGTGCGATTAGCTGATCGCGACGCGATGGCAAGCCGGCCTGGCCGAGTTGCGTGCCCTCCATGACAAAGAACTCGTCATACGTGTCGTCATCTGCAGCGGGGTTCCGCAGCCAATCGCCGAAAGACCGCGATTCTATGGGATAGGGCTCAGATAGATTGTCGCGAATCCGGAGAGCCCCAGGATCTACAAGGAAGTGATCTACCTTGGTTTCGGGGAAAAGTTCCGTGCGAACAAGGGTCGTCACATTTGTTTGGATTGACCCGAACTGGCCCGCGACGCGGGGTGCGATCAGAACCGCTGCACCTACCAAGCCAGAAAAGAAGATGATGAGCATGCTCCAAACGGCGAATCCGCGCGACATGCCCTTCTTGCGGAGGAAGCGGATGGAGGGATCGAGCAGCGCAGCGGCCACCAACCCGAACACGAACGGGAAGAGGATCGCGCGAACCAGGTACAGGAAGAAAGTGGCGACCAGTACGATCGCCACCCAAAGAATGACGCGAGAGCCTCCCATTCGCGTTTAGAAGGTGACCGGCTTAGACGCCAGCTTCGTCGATTGCGTTTTCGACGGCGGATGTAGCCTTGTTCTTCTTTTCCTTGACCCAATCACCTACCCGGTGCTTGATGTCGTCAAATTTGTGGGACAGCTCTTCGCGAGTCTCGGTGCCAGCCTTGGGGGCAAGCAAGAGTCCGGCTGCGGCGCCGATGAGAGCGCCGACTCCGACGCCTGCCAAAAAGTAAACCATCGTGCCCTTATCTTCAGTTTCAATCATAGTGTTATTCTCCCTTTTATCGCCTCCGGCTTGCAAGGCGTCGATACTATTCTAATACGCCGGCGGGGGTATTTGCGTTTGCTAGTGGGTTACCTGGAAGAAAATCGGGTCGGAAATCACGCCGGTGGCGACGCAGCGCACGTATAGGTCCGTGATCATTACGCCAAACAGGCTGCACCAGGCCCAGAGGGCGTGCTTGTCGTTTAGGAACGTGGCTTTCTTCCAAAGTCCGTACCGAGTTCGGTTCATCGGAGCGCAGCTGAAGCAATCGAGGCGGCCCCCAATGAGATGCCGCCACGAGTGACAGCCGAAAGTGTAGAGGCTTAGGAGAACCACGTTGCCGAGGAGGACGAGCGTCCCGAGGCTGATTCCCCACCCGTTCGCCATATGCGTGGCTTTATAAACGTCGAAAGCCAAGATGAAAATGAACGCAAACGCAGCATAGAAAGCAAACCTGTGAAGGTTCTGCAAAACGAACGGGAAAAACTTCTCTCCGGTGTACTTCGGTCTCTCGATCGGACCCTGTACGGAGCACGCCGGCGGGCTCCAGAAGAACGCCCGGTAGTAGGCCTTTCGGTAGTAGTAGCAAGTGAGCCGAAAGCTAAGCGGGAACGGCAGGATCAGCAACGCTGGTGAGACGTTGTAACCCATGATGTTCCACTTCACCGCGATAAGAGGCGAGTAGAACGGGCTGAGCAGGTCCACAGCCTTGCCTGCGGCGAATGCCGCGGTTCCGGAATTGAGCGGGTAGCCATCTATCGGGAGGGTGGTGAAAAACCCGTTCTCGAACGTGCGCCACGTAGCGTAGACGATGAATCCGCCCAAGACCATTACCGTCAGTAATGGTTGAACCCACCACGCATCCGTGCGTTGTTGACCCGTAGGCGCAACACTCTTCTCTGCCAAAGCCATCTGTTTACGCATCTTACCGCCGCGATTTGCCTTGGGGTGTATGCTAACTGCCGATGTTTCTTGATGAGGCGACGATAGATGTCCGGTCAGGTAAAGGCGGCAGTGGTGTTGCTTCGTTTCGCCGCGAGAAGCACGTACCTCGAGGCGGACCGGATGGCGGAGACGGCGGAGATGGCGGCGATGTCGTGCTGATCGCCGACAAGCATGTGGGCACTCTGTTGCCTTTTCGCTACAAGCGGAAGTACGCCGGGGACAACGGCGCTGATGGTGAAGGCAACAAACGATTCGGAAAGACCGGTAAGTCCGTTAAAATCGCGGTACCGATCGGGACTGTTGTCAAGGACGCTGAAAGCGGCGAGATACTTGCGGACCTGACCTACAAGGGAGCGAGATACCTTGCAGCCAAAGGCGGAAGGGGTGGCAGGGGCAACCTTCATTTTGTGAACAGCGTGCGCCAAGCGCCGACTTTTGCCGAAAAGGGCGAGCCCGCGGAAGGTCGGCGGCTCTTGCTGGAGCTGAAGCTGATGGCTGACGTCGGCCTTGTGGGGTTGCCGAATGCGGGCAAATCGACGCTCATCTCAGCAGTCAGCGCCGCCAAGCCAAAGATCGCGGACTATCCGTTTACGACTCTCGAACCGAATCTCGGAATTGCCGGCGTTGGGGACGTGAGTTTTACGATCGCGGACCTTCCCGGGCTGATCGAGGGCGCTGCGGATGGCAGGGGCTTGGGGCATCGCTTCCTAAAGCACGCAGAGCGGACGCGAATCGTTTGCCACTTGGTCGAGTGCTTGCCAGTTGACGAGAGCGACCCTATTGACAACTTTGCAGCTATCGCCAAGGAAGTCGATGCATTTTCCAAAGCGCTTCGGGAGAAGCCAGTTGTCATTGTCATGAGCAAAATCGACCTCGTCGATGAGAGTGCGGTTGAAGAACTTAAGGCAAAGCTCGAGGCAGCGTCCGGGCTTGAGGTATTCCCTATCAGCGCCGCCACGCAGCGCGGACTAGAGCCGCTACTTTTCCGCCTCGCCGAAGCCATCAGGGAAGCGCCAGATGACACCATCGATATTATCGAGCCGAAGCCCTTGGTCGACGAGCGTGATGTTTGGGAGGTTGTGAAGGAAGAAGCAGCCTATGCTGTACAGGGGCGGCGCATCGAACGGCTAATCGCCATGACTGATTTGAGCAACGATGAGGCGCTTCGCATGCTTCATCGCAAACTGATGCGGATTGGGGTTATCCCTGCTTTACGCGACGCAGGCGCCGAAGACGGCGATACAGTGAGGATCGGTGAGTTCGCTTTCGTCTTCGTGGGTGAGGATGAGTAGGCTCGGCATACTCGGAGGGTCGTTCGACCCAATCCACGTCGGCCACCTTCGCCTTGGAATCGAGGCGATGGAGCGGCTCGGACTGGACAGGCTTGTTTTCGAAGTGGCGGCTGTCTCGCCGCTCAAGGATGCCTCCGATGTTAGCGACGGTAGTTTGCGCGCTGAAATGGTGGACGCCGCTATTCACGGCATCGCGGGCGCCGAAGTCGGGATGCAGGAACTCCGTCGCGAAGGTCCGAGCTACACGGTGGATACGCTCGAAGCATACGATGGACAGGCAGACGAAATCTTGCTCGTGGTAGGCAGTGATGCCCTGGCGTCGTTTGACCGATGGAAGAATCCGGAAGGGATTCTGAAGCGCGCCAAGCTCGCGGTGACCGGCCGGCCGGGATATGGTGTCAGTGAGGCAATGAGGCACCTACCGGAAGATTGGAGGCGGCGCATCGAGGTGTTCGACGCGCAACCCATCGACTTGAGCGCCACTGAGATAAGGGCTAAGGTAAGGGCCGGGTTATCGATTCGTTTCCTTACACCCGATCCGGTTGTGCAAATCATCAGTGAGCGTCGTCTATATGTTTAGTTTGGAGACCTTAGAAAAAGTAGAAGCCATCAAAGAGTTGGCGGAATCGATTAAAGCCGAGTCCATTGAAGTCATCGACGTTAGTTCCAAAACGGTCGTAACCAATTACATCATCGTGTGCAGTGGAACTTCGGACGTCCACGTTCGTAGCATCGCCGACCGAGTGAACGATGAGATGCGGAAGAACAAGATGCGGCCGCGAAGCGTCGAAGGACGCGACAGCGGCTGGGTGTTGCTGGACTTCGGCGACGTGGTTTTCCATGTGATGCGCGAGGAGCAGCGCCAGTTCTATGATCTGGAGAGCCTCTGGAAGATGATGCCTGCCAGCGATAGCGTGGAGGCATAGCCTGGATCCCCTAGACAGCGTTGCCGAAGACATTCAAGCGCAGATACGCCGCGCTCATCTCGCCAGGCAGCGCGGGGACGGAGTCGTCGCAGACAAGATTCTTGCTGAGATCATCGAGAAGCATCCTGGTCACCCTGAGGTTTTGCTGTTGCAAGCCGAGGCGTTTGAGCGCACAGGAAAGCTCAAGGAAGCGCTCGACTTGCTCGGTCCCATCGTTGAGAGCGAGATGAAAACGGTCGCGATCGAGCGAAAGCATGCGGAACTCGTGTTGAAAGTCGCTGAGCGGGACCAGTTGGTTAACTACGCCATGGGAGACAACCTGGCATCACTTATGAGTCCCGAAGGCGCGCGTAAGAGCGCGGGCACCGCCGCTTTTTTCAGCATGCTGCTGCCCGGATTCGGCCAAGCCTACAACGGACAATTCGTGAAAGGAATCGTCTTTATTGTCATCGCCGTCCTTGCATGGATAGGGGTTTTGAATTTGGGCATCGCAAATGGGGCGGTCACCGGATGGTTTCTGCCTTCGGCGAGTGTGCTCGGGATTGCGTATGTTGTTGCCATAATCGATGCAGCAGTGGTTGCAGGAAAAACAGGATCGGCAACCGCCATTCGACCGCAGCGCCCCGTGCCACCGGTCGATAAACCCTTCGAATAAATAGGTAGCGTAGGAAGCAATGAGCGAAAAGGGCGAAAACTCCGAACTCAAACGGCCCCCGCCTGTGCGCCGGTCGGATGTGATCGAACGCCAATGGGAGAAAGCCATCACATGGGCGGTTGTTGGCGTGCTCCTGCTGATCATCGGCCTTCTGCTCTACTTTTACAACGACAACTGGTTCGCTTTCGACAAGTTCAATTTCGAAGGTCTGGACATCCGCTTTGCTTCTTATCCGTTCCTAGGGATCGGCGGGCTTCTGCTGTTGTACGCCGGCTCCCGCGTAATGGGAGGCAAGAAGGTCAAGTCCTTCCTATCGACCTGCCCGTATTGCGGTCACGACTCTGAATTCGCCGAGGAGCCGCAGACCGACTTCATTTGCGAAGAGTGTTCGAGGCGAGTGCCGGTACAGGACGGAAAAATCCTCGACGTAACCGGGGTTCGCTGCGGTTTCTGCGGGTCGCTCAACTTCATGAGCGAAAAGAC
>JBDSVQ010000017.1:0-8518 GCA_039927135.1 Fimbriimonadales bacterium
GTTCAAGTCGACTCCGAATTCGCTGCTACCAGCGACATCACGTCGATTCTTTCGCCACAGACGGTAATTTGTATGGGTGTATTCGTAACCGTCTGGGTTGACAACGGGCACGACGCTCAACTCATACCGAGTGAGCAGTTCCCAGCCGGCGCTTGAGTTCAGGCCTTCCTGCACCATCATATCGGTGATGTACATGGCCGTCGGTGGCGACAACCACTCTCTAGCATGAATCCCGCCCTGAATCAGGACGCCAGCAGGCTGAATAACCGTGTAGGGGTTGCGAAGCCGATACACCCAAATGGGCCGGTTCTGCAAGCTTGTGCCGATCTGCTCGCGCGTGATGATCGTTGGGTATTGCGCCCTCCAAGCTTCGTATTGAGCGATGATCTCGCTGTAGCGGAGGTACTCCGTCCGATAGTTCGAGCCGTCCGTCGTACGAACATACGGCCCAACAGGGTCGCCGATTTTTCCAACAACCTCGTACCGAAGGCCGAGCTTGCGTAAGCCGGCATCGTTTGGCGCAGCAACATCCGTCCTAGGCCCGATGTCTTCGGAAAGGAGCGTGAGGTCCGAGTCCCCAAGTACCCGGGCGGCCTCCTCGTTTGGCACATAAACTCGGTAAGCAAACCAGTCCGCAGACAGCGCGAACGATGCAATCGCGAAGGCAACAACAGTCAGTAAAAGGCGTTTCATAAGGGCTTCCAACTACAAGTGTAGTCTATCAAACGACGGTTTTCACCGCCGGATCGTTTGAAACTCGCTGTTTAAGGGCGTTTATCGCCGCGTTGAACCCTGCTCAGTGCTCGGTGACCGTCGGCAAATCTGGCTGGGAGGCAACTCGAAGCCCGGATTACCCGTCGGTCCAAGCCGCAAAACCCCAGACCGGCGTCACGAGAACACTTGTTTTTGTCGCGCGCACAAGGGGGTGAGAGGCACGCGCCCTTGTTTTTGCCTCGCGCACACGAGCGGATGCCGCGCGCACATGAGCGGATGCGGCGCGCACAAGGGCGGAAGAGGCAGGAATAAGTCGCCATGCCGGACTTCCTAGACCTCACCGAGACCGAGCTGATCTCCTTCGCCCAGGACTGTGGACTTTCCCTGGATGAGCCAACAAGCCTCTCAGGCTCTTCTCATCACATAATCAACAGACAACCCAAAGCAGAAAAAGCCCTTCACAACCATCTCACTGACGGTTTGCCTGCCCTGAATCGTTAGCCAAAACCGACGCCGCGAACCGGTTAAAAGATGAGTAGCAGGCCGGGCAACCGAACAAGCCACCCTTCGCGACCGTCTCGAACCGCACCCCGCAGCCAGGGCACTGCTCCATATCGAAGCCGTTTCCGTCCAGGTCGGTCACGATCGGCAACGCGACGCGCTTGCCAAGCAGCCCCGAAAAGCACTCGCGGCAAACGGCCCTTCCATCGATCAACGCGTACGCCGGCCCTCCACAGTCGCCGCATCGCTCAGAAAGCTGTGCCGTTTTCGGTCTCCTTTCGGAACATGCTGATCACGCGGCCCGTGATCTCACCGGGCGTGCCGCAACCGATTTTCTTGGTATCCACCATCACCAGCGGGATGACCTCGGCGGCGGTTCCCGTGAGGAACGATTCGTCGGCAGCGAAGAGGTCGTAAAGCGTCATGAACTCTTCACGAACCTCCATGCCGGCAGCGCGGCAAAGGTCGATAACCGTCTGCCTCGTGATGCCGCCAAGAATGCCGCATGAGATATGCGGCGTCGCGATCACGCCGTCGCGAATCACAAAAATGTTGTCCCCGGTCGCCTCGGCCAGATACCCTTCGGTGTTCAGCATGATGCCTTCGCCGGCGCCCTGCCGATTGGCTTCCAACTTCGCATAGATGTTCGCGGCGTATCGGCCGATCGTCTTTAGCCTCGGATCCAAGCACTGCGGCGGGATAACACGGGTACTCACGCTTACGGCTTTCAAGCCAAGTTCGTAAGCCTCCGGTGGGTAAAGCGCGATCGTGTTTATCATCACCATCACGTTCGGATTGCGGTCGATGTTGCGGGGGTCCAAGCCCAGGCCCGTGCCGCGGGTCACATTCAGCCGGATGTAGCCGCTCTCAAGGTCGGCTTGCTTGCAAACGTCCAGCACGACTTCCCGGAGCTCTTCGATGCCCATTTGCATCTCGAACCCGAGGTATCGGATGCCGTCATAAAGCCTCCGCAGGTGCTCGTCGAGCCTAAAAACCTTGCGGTTGTAGAACCGAATCCCTTCAAAGAGCCCGTCACCGTAGAGGTGGGCATGGTCAGCGGCAGGTACGACTGCGTTGTCCAAATCCTGAACGTTTCCGTTCAGCCAAACCAACTTCGCCATGTTTGGCAGATTACCCGCTAGAGAACCCCTTACCTGGCTCGACACCTGGGGCGTGCCACGCGACCTCTGACTCAACACCCGAGGTGTTGAGCCAGGCCGTTTACCTTGCAGGAACTACCTCAGGCCCCGGCGAATCCTCACTGCATGTACATGGTTGTATCCCATTGGAAACCCTTGCCCGGCAAGGAAAGTGAATTCGAAGAGAAAGGCATGAAGGCACGCGCGATGCTCAAAGGCGTCGACGGCTTGACCTTCTCGGAAGCCATCCGATCCGGCGACGAGATCGTCGTCGTTCACGCCTATCAAGACTACGACACCTATCAGCGGCTCGTGGAAGCCGAGGACGGCGAAGTCGCACAAATGATGGCAGAAGTGGGCATCGAGGCCTCGGGCGAATGGCTGGGCTCCGAGAAAGGCGAAACGATCGAAAGATAAAGAAAAGCGAGCCTTCCGCCAGAAGCGGAAGGCTCGCTAGACTGCTTTTACTTGAACCAGATGGTCAAGCCGAAAGCGAGCTGCGTGTAGCTCGATCCGTCGATTTCGCCAAGCTGAAGCTCCGGCGTGATCGAAACGTTCGGGCGAAGGAAGTAGTGCATTCCCAACGCGCCGGCGAATCCGTCCGTGCCGTTGTCGAAGTCAAAGAATCGGGCGCCGACATAGACGCGCATCTTCGTGTCAGTGCCGAAGGGCAGATAGTAGTTAGCAAGGGCAAACCACGCGGTTGTGCTGGGCACGCCCGTGGCATCGAAGAAGCTAATACCGCCGCCAACTTCGATGACGTCGGTCATGAAGTAGGTCATCTGGATGCTGAGGGTCGTGATCTCCCCGGCACCGATGTCCGTGAAGCTACCGTTTGCGTTGCCGGTGACCGCGCCTTGATGCGGGCCCATCGGCGTCCAGTCCTGAGCTGAAGAAAGTACCGGCAGGGCAAGAACCGCAGCCGCTACAACAAATGTCATGTTTCGAAACATACCAATGAACCTCCAATGTTCTTTATGGTTTTCAGTTACCGCATCGTGCGACAACTTGATCTGATCAAGTCTACACGACGAACGAGCCCCTGCGAAAGTAGCGGGGAACACTGCTCTCTCTACTATGCGCGGCTGGCCCGAAATGGGACACGTTGCTCACAAACAACCACGGACCCGAAACGATGGAATTGACTTCACCCTCTCATCCGCCCACCCAGACTCACCCGAGAGGGTTGTGGGGCACCAACCTTCGCGCCACTCGTCGCCAGTCTGTCCAATCTGAGATAAAATTGATGTCGTGATCGCTTTCGACCCAGCAACGTCCGAGTCTCTGGCTGCGCTATGCCGCAAATACGCAGTGCGGCGGCTGAAGCTGTTCGGCTCGGCGGCAGGTGAAGGCTTTGATCCTGAGCGAAGCGACCTCGACTTCCTCGTAGAGTTCGCTGACCCGCCCTCGGGAATGCGTCTCGGCACGCAGTACTTCGGCCTGCTGGAAGACATACAGACGCTGTTCCAGCGGCCGGTTGACCTCTTGGAAGAAAGCGCTATCGAAAACTCCCGCCTCCTCCGCAGTGCGCAGACGGGGGCAGTGACGTTGTATGCAGCGTAACGCCGGCAAGTGGCTCGAAGATGTCCTGACGGAGGGGTCGGACGCGCTGGAGTTCCTGGCGGGCAAATCGCAGGACGACTACCTCGCTGACAAGGGTCTGAGGGCGATGGTCGAACGAAAGCTGTTCGTCGTCGGCGAAGCGATGTCGCAACTACGCAGCAACTTCCCGGAAGTCGCTGAGGGGTTGCTGGACGTTCGTGAGATAGTGGCGTTCCGAAACCTTCTGGCGCACGGCTATTTCGCGCTTGACCATCGCCGCGTCTACGATATCGCGACGACCTCACTCCCCGCTCTCCTCGCGGATGTCGAAGAGGCTCTGAAACGTTTTCCCTAATACTATCTTCTTAACGGACCGGGACGGGCTAGTCCTTCTTGCAGTTTCGGTGTTCGGCGCGTACGCGGTGCAGGCGTTCGGTAAAGCCGCCGTCCTCTACAAACGACTTCGACAGAGACTTGATCTGCCGATTCAGTACTTAGCAAGTCACATTGAGTAGCGAGAGCGCGGCGTTTGCGTGGGCTTCCGTCCGAAACGCCCTCGCCCGCCTCTACGCGCACGATAAAATCCGCTTCGCCGGGGCACACGGCAACAAGCGCTTCTACACCGCCCTCCCGCCTGAAGACACCCAAAATCAAATTAATGAGCCGTGATGCAGTTGGGTGGGAAATGGATGGATGCATGAATGCTTTCGAACGGGTCTGCTCTACAAGTTCGGCGCGGATGCTATGCAGCGCGGCTGCCCCTGAGACCGGACCCGTTGCTCACAATCATCTACAGCTCCCGTGTCCGATCTCAGGGTCCGTACGGCTGCCATACCTAAGGGCCGGTCCCACATCAATACGGCTACGAAAAAGCCCGGCTCGATAATCGAGCCGGGCGATTCCCTGTCCTTACGGCCGAGGTGGTGTGCCGTTTGTCTGTCCTTCGAATAATTGCCCGTTCTTACAATAATCAGCTAGCTTCCTAAGCGCCCTTTCGGACGTCGAGTCTAACGTCATTGTCGTTAGCATGCACATGGACAGCAGCGCAAACGCCTCTTCTTCCGAAAGTGTCAGGGCAGGCTTCGGTTCAATGTTCACTGAAACCACACTGGCCTCCTTAGGAATAGGATCCGTCTTACTTAGACTGCTTCCGCTGGAGAAAGTTCGCTTGAACTTCGCAAAAAGGTTCCGAATTCGAGACAAACCCGCGCCTTAGGCTCTCACGCCGGCCGTGGGTAGCGACCTTCCGGACACGCCTGCATACTTCGAAATCGCCTCAACAAGAGAGGCAAACGCCTCGGGCGAAAGCGTCTGAGCCGCGTCGGACTTCGCCTTTCGCGGGTCAGGGTGAACCTCCACCATCAAGCCATCCGCTCCCGCCGCGATCGCCGCGCACGCCATGGGGGCGACCCACTTGGCAACGCCGACTCCGTGACTCGGATCGACAATCACAGGCAGGTGGGAAACTTCTTTCAGCACAGGCACGGCTGAAAGGTCGAGCGTGTTGCGTGTGTAAGTCCGGTCCAACGGATGCACGCCGCGCTCACACAAGATCACGCGCTCGTTCCCGTGCGCCAGCAGGTACTCGGCTGCCAGCAGGAACTCGTCGATCGTCGCCGACGGCCCTCGCTTCAGCATCACCGGATGCTTGCTCTTACCTGCCTCTATCAAAAGAGGGAAGTTCTGCATGCTGCGAGCGCCGATCTGCAGGATGTCGACGTGCTCTGCAAGCAGCCCAACCATGTCAGGAGACATGACTTCAGAAATCGTAGCGATGCCGACCTCTTGGCCGACCGCCTTCATAATCCGCAGCCCTTCGTCGGCGAGCCCTTGGAAAGCGTAGGGCGACGTACGAGGCTTGAACGCGCCTCCTCTTAACACGTTGGCCCCCAGCCTCTTGACAACTTGCGCCGTCTCCTTGAGCTGGTCGTAGCCTTCGATGCTGCAAGGCCCTGCCATAAGCGCAAGCTCGTTTCCACCGAAGCGCGCGCCGGCAACTTCAAAAGTCGTGGATTCTGGATGGAATTCTCGCGAAGCCAGCTTGAACGCGCGGCTCACCTGAGTGACCCGGCTAACCCCCGGCATGATCTCTAACTGTTGTTGCAGCGGATCACGAAGGTCCGTAGGAATCGCCGTCGGAATGCCAATCGCCATCACGCTGCCGGGCATCATCAGCACGGCAAGCGAATTCGACTCGATCGTCTCCCTTACGGCATCGATCTCTTCCTGACTCGCCCCCGGGCGCATAACAACTACCATTACTCGCGATTTCTCCTAAGGCCACGCGGCATCCGCATCACGCGAACCGGGTAACCCACGAAGTTTAGCGTATCGCGGTACAAGTCCAACGCTCCCTGCAGCGTCTGTTCCGGCGCGCGCCGCTTCAGGATCATCGAAAGGTCGTAAACGAAGTAATAGAGCGCTGCCGAAAACACAACCAGTGAAGCAAACGCCAAGCTAAAAACGATGTCGGACATCACTGTGAAAACCGTCGTCGAAAGCACCGTCGCCAGCCACACCAGCAAGTACTGCCCCAAGAAACTGTAATCGCGCCACGCCGCAAGGTTGAACAGAACCAAGGCGGCCCAACCCGACGCAAACGTCCACCCGAGCGCCTTCGCAAAGTCCGGAAAATCCTCCGCAATCGTCGGCGCCCATAACGCAAACGTTGCGCTTACGCCAAACGCGAAGAGAGCAAAAAGCGGTAACTGGATTATTAGAGGCGACCGACGCGCAAACGCCAATAAAATAAACGAGCACAATGCCGCCAGCCAAATTCTCTCCGGCCCCAGACTTAACGGCCATTCCGTCCGCGCAGGCTCCATCCAAAACGCCACCGCCGCAACCATCACCGCCATTAGCAATAATGCCGTAAGCGCTGTAACTCGCGAAAATCGAACGACATGCCGATACCCCGCGTCTTCGACATTTCCAGCAATGCGAATCGGCTCAGGAAAATAAGGCGAAGGAATCGGAAAACTCAAGCCAAAACCGCCGCCGCCAGCGCCAACACAAAAAAGAACCCGCACGTATCCGTAATCATTGTAAGAATCGGCCCCGATGCCACAGCCGGATCGATCTTTAATTTACGCATCGCAATCGGCATCCATCCGCCCGCAACCACCGCCAAGATCGTATTCAACACCGTCGCCGCACCGACTACGATTCCGATCTCAAAACCCTGCGAACCCGTCGCAACAAACGTTCCGATACCCAGCAACACGCCCAAGACCAAACCGTTCACAACGCCCACGCCAACTTCCCTCGCCATAACCCACGCGTAATCAGAAGGCTTAATACGCCCCTGCGCCAATTCGCGAATCGTAACCGCGATCGCCTGGCTTCCGCCGCTGCCTCCCATGTCGCTAATAATCGGCAAGATCGGCGCCAAAATCAAGAACGCTGGAGTCCGAGTGTACGCAGCAACGACACTCGCCGGAATAATATTCAGCGCCATCTTAATAACCAGCCACAAAAGCCGCCGCCCTGCGCGCTGTCGCAATGGCATGTCGCGAACTTCCTCGCCGCCGACGATGCCCGTAAATCGCAAGAACTCCTCTTCCGATTCCTCTTTCTCGAACTGCTGCGCGTCTTCTTGGGTGACGATCCCCAGCAGCCGTCCCTCAGGCGAAACAACCGGCATCGATAGCAAGTCGGTCCTCCGAAACATCCGCATCAGTTCCTCGCCCGTGGTATCCGGGGCAACGAAAGTCGCATTCTCCGTCACCAAATTCTTAACCGGCATATTAGGCTGCGCAAACAGCAAAGCTCGCAAACCCAGAACCCCCTTGAACCGCCCCTGCTCGTCCGTTGTGTAGATGTACGAGAACGGATAAAAATCCTCCTCGTCCTCCGCCAACCTCTGCAGCGTCCGCCGCGCCTCCGTTGCAGTCAAGCTGATAGACACAGCGATGAACTCCTTCTGCATCAGGCCGCCGGCGGTGTCCTCTCCGTACGCCAGCATCTCACGAGCCAAGTCCGCTTGCTCACGGTCGAGGTGCTTGATAATCGCGTCCTGCTGCTCCTCCGAAAGCTCCTGCAGGATGTCCGCTTCTTCGTCGGAGATCAGCTCCGTAACGATCTCCGCCGCCCGCCGCGGCTGAATCTCCTCTAGCACGTCCCCGGCGAGGTCGTCCGGAAGGTCCTCTAAAATGTCCGCGGCGAAATCCGCGTTCAGCAGCACAATGATTGAGGCGATGTGCTCCGCATCAAGCGATTGCAGCGCATCCGCAGCATCCTGGGAGTGTGCCCCCGTGAACAACTCCGCGATTTCCGCGAAACGCCCCTGTTCGGCCAGGCTTTCGATTTCGCTGAATTCCGAGTTGCCCTGGTCGTCCGTCATCGCTTCACTTCGGCGGCAAGGTTACCCGCGCAAACCGTACGGGCGACCCTAGTGGTCGCCCCTAAAACACAAAACCCTAATCCTCCGTAGCCGGAGGCATACCCGTCTCGACGATCTCTTCCGCAACCTGCACCATCGGCCGGTTCGTCCGACGAGCGGAGAAGTGAATCGCTCGGAACGCGTCGTGCTCGCTCATGCCGTGCTTATCGATCAAAATCCCTTTCGCCCGCTCCACGATCTTGCGCGCGTCCAAGTCTTCCTTCGCCTTCACAAGCGCCTT
>JBDSVQ010000018.1:0-16605 GCA_039927135.1 Fimbriimonadales bacterium
CATCGCCATCTGCAAGCGCAGCGACTCCATCTCGCCCATCTCGGACATCGAATCCAAGTCGTCTTTCATCCGGTCAATCTGAGCGGAAACGCCAACCGCCATTATCTGGAATCCCGCCTCGAAGTCCAAGTTGCCGGACTGCTTCTCCATCAGAACGCCCCGCATCTTTTTCTTTTGGCTGTTTATGGCCTTGACATTGGCCATGATGGCTTTGAGATCGTCCTGCGCCGACTTCGCCGCTTCCATCATCACGATGAACGCAATGGCGGTGATATCGCCATCTGGGGTCACTGCCTGTACCTTGGGTCGAATTGCGCCGCGGTCGGTAAGAACTTGCAGTTGCACCTGCAGTTCGTCGGTCATTGTGTAGTAAGACTGAACTTGCTTCCTTGTTTCTTTCGTAACTCTCACTAACAAAGGACGAAGTCAAACGCCGTAAGCACTACTCCGTCCTCGCCGTCCGCTCCATCAGCATGGAAACGCCTTCGAGAGGCGTGATCTCGCGACACAAGACTCGGTTTACGGATTGCATGACAGGCACGTCCACACCATGACGCTCCGCGAGACCAACAGCCGCAGAGGCGGTGGGGACGCCTTCGGCGACCTGGCCGATTTCGGCGATCGCCGCGTCGAGCGACGAGCCCTGCCCGAGGGCGAAGCCGACACGATAGTTGCGGCTAAGTCGGCTCACGGCGGTTGCGAAAAGGTCACCAACGCCGCTCAGACCCATAAAAGTCTCTCTGCGAGCGTCGAGCGCCTCGCCGAGGGCGCACATCTCGTGCAGCCCGCGAGCGATGAACGCGCCTTTGGTGTTGTCGCCGAAACCCAAGCCATCGCTAACTCCCGCGCCGATGGCCAGCACGTTCTTCAGCGCGCCTCCAAGCTCGACGCCGATAACGTCGTTTGAGGTGTAAACGCGAAACGTGCGACACATGAAGGCATCGCGCACCTGCTGTGCGTAGCCGTCGTCGGATGCGATAACCGTGGCGGTAGGCACGCCGCGCGCGATCTCCATTGCAAGATTCGGGCCGCTCAGCACGCAAACCCTTGCGCCCGGCTTCACTTCACGAACAACTTCGCTCATTCGTTTGCCGCCCATTTCTAGTCCTTTTGCGGCAATCACGACGAGGGCGTCTTCAGAGAGACGGTTTGCGACCTCGCGGACTGCGTCACTTGGCACGGCGATGACGGTGAAGTCGGCATCCAGATCCTCGCCAACACCAACGCCTTCAGGAACGTCGATACCGGGCAGGTATCGGTCGTTTCGCTTTCGGTCTGCGATGTCAGCTAGTTCGGCGTCGTCTCGGCCCCAAAGTGATACTTCGTTGCCGTTGCGGGCAAGAAGCACGGCCAGCGCCGTCCCCCAGCTTCCTGCTCCCAGCACAGCGCATTTGGACACGCGGATAGGATACACGACGGGCTCAGGCGTCGTCTGCCATCTCAATCGCAAATTTTTCGATGCGCTAGCCCTCGAATCTTGAATACGCTGCGTGCAAACGCCTCTGCCTTTCGGATCCGCTCGAGCGGAGTGAGCCGCAAGTTTGCCCGCAAGCTAGCAATGGAGTTTCCCCACTCGTCTTGCTCGCCGTAGTCTCGGCGCTCCTCTTTGGCACGCTTCGAGTCGCTCATGCTTCAAGTGTACTCGCGCAAATCGTTGGGCTGATGTGCCCAGCTCGTCGGGCCACATGGGGTCACTAAGCACGCGTTT
This sequence comes from Fimbriimonadales bacterium, assembly GCA_039927135.1. Classification (GTDB taxonomy): domain Bacteria; phylum Armatimonadota; class Fimbriimonadia; order Fimbriimonadales; family ATM1; genus JACDEQ01. The sequence goes on from JBDSVQ010000018.1 coordinate 1,709, forward strand.
CCACTCCCATCCTGCTAATGCTCGAGTGTGGTTGTAAACTATCCCCAATGCCCCACGTGATAACCGACCAGTGTGAGAAAGACCAGTCGTGCGTCGTCGTCTGCCCCGTAGACTGCATTTACGAAGGCCCCGAGCGGTACTTCATAGCACCGGACGAGTGCATCGACTGTGGGCTCTGTATCCCTGAATGCCCTGTTTCTGCGATTATTTTCCTTAGCGATTCGCCCCCCGCAGGGTAGATTATTGGCGGTATGCCTTACGTTATTGCTGAGCCCTGTATCGGGGTCAAAGACAAGTCTTGCCTCGTGGTCTGTCCTGTGGACTGTATTTACGAGGGTGACGACATGCTGTTTATCAACCCCGACGAGTGCATCGACTGCGGCCTCTGTGAGCCGGAGTGCCCGGTGACGGCGATCTTTGTGGACACGGATGTGCCCGGCAGCTGGAAGGATTACATCGAGAAGAACACCACTGAGGGCCGCCGTCTCTCTGAAGAAAAGAAGGGCTAAATGACGCCGTTCGCGTTCATCGTCCATCCGATCGACGCGAAGCGCGATGTCGCCCGCAAGTACCCCATTGCTCGCTATCTCCCGGACGTCGCCATCGAGTGGTTCCTAAGGCACAAGAAGCCCATGATTCTGAGCGAGATCAAGGGGATCAAGTCGCTCGACGGCAAGGAGACACAAGGCTGGTTTATCGGCTGTCCGTTGACGCCGAAGATGATGCTCGAACTGCCTTTGGAGTTTGTTTACGGTCGGATCGTCGAATGCTGCGAACTGGCGGCGGAGCAAGGCGCAAAGTTGATCGGGCTCGGTGCGTTTACCGCGGTCGTTGGGGACGGCGGCAAGACCATTGCCGAGCGATCTCCCATACCCGTGACCACAGGAAACAGTTATACGGTAGCGACGGCCATCGACGGTGCGTTAGAAGCTGCACGGCTGATGGAGATCGACACGTCGGTTTCGACCCTCGCCGTCGTCGGGGCGACCGGGTCTATCGGTCGTACGTGCGCGCAGGTGCTCGCGCCTTCGTTTGCAAGGACGATTTTGATCGGGCGCGACAAGTCTCGCACCGACGAGGCGGCGGCAATCGTTGGGCAGGGGTCCGAAGCGACAACCGAAATCTCCGCGATCTCTTCTGCCGATGTGGTGATTACTGTCACCAGCGCGGAAGGCGAAGTGATTCAGCCGGAGCACTTGAAAGTGGGCGCGGTGGTTTGCGACGTGGCGCGGCCGCGCGATGTCAGCATTCGCGTTTCAAAAGAGCGGGATGACGTTTTGGTTATTGAGGGCGGCGTGGTTGCCGTTCCCGGCGATGTGGATTTCGGAATGTCGTTCGGTTTTCCGGAAAAAACGGCATACGCTTGCATGAGTGAAACGATGATGCTGGCTTTGGATGGCCGAGCGGAGTCCTTTACGCTCGGGAAAGACGTGACGGCTGAGCAAGTTCAGGAGACCCGCGAAATGGCGAAAAGGCTGGGGTTTTGCCTGGCGGGGTTTCGATCTTTCGAGAAGGCGGTTTCGCCGGAGACTATCGAACGGGTGAAGAAAGCTGCTGCTCGCAAGCGCGAGCATGCGGCCGCACCAACTCGAATTGCTACGCGGCAGACTCCGTAGTCGTATCTCGTAGCGAGCCGGTGTCCAGATATCGCTGGAGGTCTTTTTCCCACATTGGCAGGGCACGGTCTCTGTAAGCGCGTAGGTTCGGGTTGTCGTCGCGTGTGAACAGCCAGTCGACCATGAAGATGACGCGCGCAGCCATGAAGACTTCGAGTCGGTCGTGCCAATCGTTCGGAAGCTTGCGGATTGTTTCATAGCCTGCACCGTAGGCTTCGCGGAGTTCCTCGAACCGTTTATGACGGCGGTGCGAGTTCATCGTGACGGCATAGTCGTAGGCGTAATTGGCAAATCCGAGGTCATCGAAATCGATTGCCGCAATTCCGCCGTTTGGGAAGATGACGTTGCCAAAATGCAGGTCGGCGTGAATGATGCCGTAATCAGTCGCGCTGTCGTAACTGTCAATCTGCCTACGCATTAGTTTGTATGCACCAAAAAATGGTTTAGGGTCAGCGAATTCGCCCAAGCGATCGCCCACGTTTTCTAAATGAAACTCGTCGTGCCAATCGCGCCGCTCAAACGATTGCGGTGCATTCCAATCGTCTACGAAACGATGGAGCTTTGCGGTCAGTTCGCCTGTCATCGATAGATGGCGGGGCGTGACGCGCTCGCCAACAAACTTGCCATCGATCCAATCAAACACAACCGCGTAACGCTCGCCATCGACCCCTTTCGCGCTCACTTTGACGATACGCTCGCCCGTGGGCGTGTGGCGAGGATTCGGCACGCTGAGACTTGTGCCCTTATTTAGCGCTTCGAGAAATATCAGTTCTGAATCGATTGATTCGAGCGTTTGGTAACCGGGCCGATGAATGCGAACGACATGCATTTGGCCGCTCGTATCTGTTATCCGAAAGGTCGTGTTCTCGCCGTGGTTAAGCGGTTTGATTTCGACGGCGTTAATATCAAACTGCCGACACGCATCGATAGCGGCGGCGCGGAAACGTCGAAATTGTCCGCCGACCGTTAACTCGAGATAGGGCTTCATGGTTGTAATCTACGAAAGAGTTCTGAAGTTCGGCGTCGCATTGTGCGGCCGCCGTTTTGTGAAACGTGCTCCTTCATCGCCTCGACTTTGCGCGCCGCCACCGGCGTGATGTCAACTTCGGTATCGGGCCGACGAGTATGGAACAAATACAACGATCCGGAATAGCCGATTTCGTTCAATCTGCGCACCGTGAGCCTGCCGATCGCCTCGTGATCGGGGTGTAGGTATGGAAGCTGCGGCTTCCAGCCGTCGAAGGTAATGACTAGATCCGGGTTTTCCTCACTGATGATCGCTTCGATCGTGTCACCTATGCCGTCGCCGTCTGCAGCTGCCCGATCGGGGTGGCCAAGGAATTCGACTTCCGTGTAACCCATAACCGATCCGGCGGCAAGTTGCTCTGCGCGGCGGGTTACGGCAATGTTGGGGGATCCCGTTAGGTCTCTTCCCCGCTCTCCGTCACTGGCGACAACGAGGACGACTCGCGCGCCTTTGTCGGCAAGCATTCCGAGTGTGCCGGCGATCCAATATTCGGAATCGTCAGGATGGGCAACGACTGCGACCACGCGCTTGTGAGAAAGCAACAACATCCCTCTTTCTCGCATTTCGGAGGTCGTGCCTTTCGGCACCGTTCGCAATTCGAGGTATGCGGCAACGCCAAACACGCCCATTAAGATGAGCCAGATCATTGTGCCGCGGATGCGGCGAACCGCTCTATTAGAGAGAGGCAAGCTTGTCCGCAACTTTGTTCCATGCGGCCTCCAGTTCTTTGGCAAGAGATTCGGTAGCGATATCCGAGTGAGTTATGCTGACGATGCCTTCGTCGATTGAGAACCGAACGTTGCTGGTGGGCTGGTGCTTTGGGTTCTCCCATGTGAACTCGAGACACGAGTATGGGATGATGTCGGTCAGCGTTCCGTAGTCGCCATCGTCTGTCTGATAGGTTCCCTTCGTGAACACGGCGTTGGTAGTAAACCACTTGTCCCACCCCGTGGGCGTGCCGATTAGGCTCCACCACTTGTCAGAGTTGCCTTCTACTTCCCGTTCAATTTCAATTTGGTATGCCATGACTTGGTCCTGCTGTGCGTATTAATCTCAAGACGCCATGCGAATTATCTCAGAAGATGAACTCTACGAGGACGAAATCGAGCGCCGTGCGCTTACGTACTTCGAGTCTGCTAGGTCGGAAGGTTCCCTACTCAGCGACGATGCGCTGATGGCTGAAGGTCGCTTGCTTGCCAAGCGCGATGTCGAGCGAACGGAGGCTTTTGCCAACGAAGAAGTCGAGATCGAAGACGATCCGTAGAGACCTTAGTCCCCGGTTGTAGGTTCCACGTGCCGTACAATCTACCCAGATGGTTGATACGGAATGGGCTGGCTAACCAGGGCACGCAAATGGGTGTTGCTAGGGGCTCTCCTAGCGAGCGTCGCCTGTATCATCGTCATCCCGTATTGGGTTGATCCTCAATCAGCGGCCGCTGAGTTGCGGCTCCGGCTTCCGCTGTTCGCTTTAGCATGCATGCTGCTCGCGACCGCGCTCGTCATTTCGCGCAAGAGGTCATTGGAGAGGATCGCCCTCCAAGAGACCTTCGAAGAGAAGACTGCGATTGTCTTCGTTCATGGTATGGGCGTTCAAGACCGCTTCCAAATGGTAGGCGCCTTTTCCACAGGGCTGCAACTCGCTGCGAAAAAATACGAAGTGATCGAGGACCCGGATCAGGCCGTCCGCGTAGACGACGTCGGGTTGCTAGTGAGAACAAGGAATGAGGGGCCGTTTACGCGAGTCAACGTATTCGAGGCCTATTGGGGGCATAAGTTCAACGGATTGACGCCCTGGCAGGGCACCGTACTCTTCGGATTGCTGGCTTTTGTCAAAGCGCTTCCCTCCTTGTTCACGCGGGTTTGGAAAAAACGGCTCTTCGATTTATCGTTCGCCGCGGTTGGCGCGGTTCTCGTTGCGCTTGCGGGCATCACCATTTATGGCGGGTTTCGGCTAAGCAGCGCCGACATCGCCAAAGGCGGGCCGGATCGTTTTGTTTCCGTTCGGCAACGCGTGGACGAAATGTTCGAATCGATCGGCAACGCTTTCTATGAAGGCGTCGCAGCGTTAACCGGCAAAGCAGACGACGTCAACCTGTATGCGACGCTCGATCACTTGAAAGCGAGACCGGCACTCGAATTGGTTCTCGCCGTCACCTATTCCATCGCTTGGTCGCTGATGTTGCTGGCTGCAGTTAGGTTCGGCATTGCGGCGATCGGCATGAGGTCCTATCCGCTCGCGCACGAATTGGCTCGCCGGACAAAGTATAAAGTAGAAATGGGGTCCCTAAAGCAGCAAGCGCTTTTAGGTGCGGCCGCGGGCCTGGTCTACCTGCTGCTCGACCCTTTTGTGGGGATGTTCTTGGTGCAAGCGATGCTGTATGCAGCTTTGCTTTATCTTCTGATGTGGGGCATGAAGTATTGGTTCACTAATTTCCTGGGCGACGTGCAAATTTACACAAGTACAGACTGGAACAACGCCTATTATAAGGCTCGAGACGAAGCAATCGATATTGTATGTGTGAAGGTCGATGAAGTCGTCTCGATGGGTTATTCGAGGGTGCTTATCGTTGCTCATAGCCTCGGGTCCGCTGTAGCGCTAACGGCTCTTCGCCGAATGTCTTCTAAGCCGGGGGCAACTACTCCTTCTCTTCCACAGAATATTGTCGGCTTTATCACGATCGGTTCACCGCTTCGAAAGATCAGGCAACTGTTTCGCTCCCGACCGTATAAATGGAAATATCTGGAATTCAATTCTGAAACCGACAATCTGATTTTTGGCGACGGCACAGACAGTCGTCCGGCATGGCACAACTACTGGTATGCCACTGACTTGTTTGCAGACGCGCTGAGCCCAATCGCAAGCACGACACCTGACGAAACATCTTTCAACGTCGCTCCAGAAAGGGACGTCAGCCTAATGCCACCGGCCGCCGTTTGGTCGCACAGTTCGTACTGGGAAGACACAGAGTTTGTCGATCCAATGCTCGCAGTTTTGCTCGCGCCCCGACCGACAGAATAACAACGACAATGTACGAACACCGCGTCATCCACATTCCACGAGAGGTTCTCAAAGCTGAAGAGAGGGAGTACGGCAGGTTGCCCCGGTACTTGGAAGAAAAGTTTGACGAGTATTCCAAGTTAGGGTGGGAGTTTTCCGGGATGCAGACTGTTTGGGTCGAGCGAGAGAAGGGCGGGTGTTTATTATCCCTCTTTGGAGCACGCGAGAACATAGCTCAGGTTCTGGTGTTTCGTCGTGAGATTCCTGGCGACGAGCCCAAAGAGGCCGGACCGTAGACTTATTCTTCTCCAGTTCGGAAGAAATCCTTGCCAATGCGCCGATGCTTTGCTGCGAGATAATCGACTCCGGCGGCGTGCAAGAACCGAAGCATCTCTTCTAAAAGCGCGAGGCGCTGCGCCGGAGTCGTGTCCCGAGCAAAGCGCTTTATCTGCTGAATCCTGTGCTCCTCGTGGGAGGTCTCGAACCACTTTTCATCCATCGCTGAGCTCCTTCAGAGCAGCCGCATCCTCCAAGTCGACCGGCCTTCCAACTCTCTCTTTCATCTCTATAAGACGGTTCCTGTCAACGACGTTCACGGATACACCACCGACATCCTTAACAGTGCGTGCCTCCCAGGCAGTTTCGAAGTCGAATGGATTGGTCGCTAAGATGTCAACCTCCACTGGAATCGGCGATGCGCTTTGGAGCGAAAACACGGTAAGGGACTTATCACGGATCCAAGATTCTCGCGCCCGTTCGTTAGCAAAATCCAATGGATTCACAGGTGCCCGCGGTGCGAAGCCAAGGTCCAGTAAAACCTCGATCACGCGTGTTGCGTTGTCGTCATCGAGAGCGATCGCAAGATCGATATCCGCGGTCATTCTTGGGACGCCATGTAATGCGGCAGCAACGCCACCCACAACCAGGTAACGGACCTGCGCGCTTTCGAGCGCGGCAAACACCTCAAGAAAGGCGTTCATCAGCCGAAGGATAGCACTGCGCGGTAGAATTGAGCCTCTCCGGCGCCGTACCCAAGTGGCTAAGGGAAGGGTCTGCAAAACCCTCATGCAGCGGTTCGAATCCGCTCGGCGCCTCCAATCTGTTTATGAGCCGATCGCAGGAAAAGACTTCGCTCGCACCCGCCGGTTTGGCTACTCCGGTTCCGCTGCGCGTCCAGTCGGCGACTTTCGAAGGCTCTCTGGCAACGCTTTTTCACCTAGCTCGCGATGGGAGGGTGGATCTGTCCGGGATCCCGCTTTATCCCGTCTGCATCGCCTACTGCGAATACATCCGCGAGATGCCCGAGGACGATGTTGACGCCGCCGGCGCCGCGCTGCTCGCTCTGGCTTACCTCGTCGAGAGGAAGGCTTGGTCGTTGTTGCCCATCGCCGATCCGCCTCCACCAGAGGAGATTGCCGAATTGCCAGAGCCGACCGCGCACGAGTTTGCAATGGCTGTGGATTCGTTGGAAGAACGGCATCGCGAGAGGAGCCAATTGTTCTTCCGGCAAGGCGAATCTTCGGATGCATACGAAGTCCCGATGGGACCCGGGTCAGTCTCGGCTGCGGAACTTGCCAAGGCTTTCGAAAGAATCCTTATGCGAGCCAAGCCGGTCGAGGTAGAGAGGCTCGCGAAGCATCGGCCTTCTCTCGCGGACGTGATGAAGGAGTCTTTGCGGCGGATTCGGGAAGCCGGAAGCGCAACGATCGAGGCTCTCCTTCCGTCTGAGTTCACACGGCTTGACGTTGTTTTCGTCTTCTTGGCGGTCTTAGAACTACTGCGTATCGGTCAAGTGCGCGCGGCGCTAACCGGTGACGAATTGAGCCTTACCCCAGCAACCAAATGAAACTGATCGACACCTTAGAAGCCCTATTGTTTGTTGCCGACGGCCCCGTGGCGCTGGTTGACTTGCTGCAGGCATCGGAAGGTGGCAGGGCCGATGTGGATTCGGCGCTCGAGGAACTTGGCAGCAGGATGTCTGGCGAAGGACCGCTGCAACTCGTTCGGATCGCTGGCGGTTATCAGGTCTGCACCAAGCCCGAATTTGTCGAGGCGATCACACGTTTCCTGAAGCCGCAGCGGCAACGATTGACCCGCAGCGCGCTTGAAGTTTTGGCGATAGTCGCCTACAAACAGCCGATCACTTCCAGCGAGATCGAGACGATTCGGGCTGTGCAGAGCGATTACGCGTTGCGCACACTGGTCGAGAAAGACTTGATTTACGAAGTCGACCGCATGGCGACGCCGGGGCGGCCAATTCTATACGGCACAACGGATCAGTTCTTACACATTTTCAATCTCAACGACCTGGACGAACTTCCCCCGATTCAGGGGAATCCAGAGGTCGTGGAGGTGGGCGCCTGATGCGTTGGTCAGCGGTGCTCCTGCTAGCGGCGACTGTCTCTTCAGCTTTGGCGCAAGGTCCCGAGGTCACTGCCAAGGCTGCCATCCTGATCGACGCTGATACCGGCACGGTGCTTTTCGAAAAGAATGCACACACCAGGCGACAGCCCGCGAGCACGACCAAGATGATGACCGGCTTGCTCGCCCTCGAAAAGATCCCGGCGGGAACGATGATCACGGCTCCGGGGGATATCGAGAAGATCGGCGAGTCGAGTTTGCACCTTCGTCCGGGTGAGCAGCTGACCCGAGAGGATGCTTTATACGCGCTATTGTTGCGCAGCGCAAACGACATGGCGCACACGCTCGCCGTTCACATTGCCGGATCGGACGCAGCGTTTGCACGCATGATGAACGAGCGCGCCAAGGCCATCGGATGTAAGAACACGTCGTTCAAGAATCCGCATGGTTTGCCGAATGACCAGCACCAAACGACCGCCTATGACCTCGCCCTGATCGCTAAGGAAGCGATGAAAAACGAATGGTTCAAGCGTATTGTGAGCACGCAAAAGTGGTTCGTGATGCGCTCCAACAACCAGAAAGATTTGCTCGTGGAAAGCACCAACAAACTCCTCTGGGAGGATGCGTTCGTTGAAGGCGTGAAAACCGGATACACACGAGCCGCTGGGCGATGTTTTGTTGGGTCGCGGAACGAAGGCAACCTTCGACTGATTTCCGTTGTGCTCGGCAGCGAGGATTGGGCGGAAGACACCCGAACCCTTTTCAATTGGGGCTACAATCAAGTCGAGCTAAGGGCACGATATAGCAAAGGAGACATCGTTGGCAAGGTGCCCATTGATGGCGCCTCGGTCGAGAATGCGAACGTGCAGGTGAGCGGGGACTTTGCGATGTTTTCTCCGGCGTCAGCGCCGCCCGCTGAGATCATTTTCACGGAGCAAACCGCTCCGGTTGCCGCCGGGACGTTGGCGGGCAAGCTGCGCTTCGTAGGCACGACCGGCGAGATCGCAGAGTATCCGCTAGTGTTTGCCGAGGACATTCCCGCAAAGCCATTGATCCTGACGCTCGCGGGCAACTGGCGAACGTGGGCTGCCATGGGAGTGATGGGACTTTGCTTCGCGGCATTTCGGGGCAGGCGGCGACCGCAACGGCGCGTATCGAGGCTGCATGCTCGTTAGGCTGCATAAGCACATGGCGGCTTGCGGGATCGCGAGCCGGCGCAAGTCCGAAGAGCTGATCGAGCGCGGAAAGGTTTTCGTCAACGGCCGCCGGGTGGGCGAGCCGGGCACCAAGATTGATCCCAGCATCGACGAAGTCACTGTCTCGGGCAAGCTCGTTACCGTTCCCCGCAAACTCGTGCTGATAATGAACAAGCCGAAAGGCGTTGTCACCACGATGAGCGACGAGCGGGGTCGGCGGCAGGTAACCGACCTGTTGCCGGACATGGACGTCGTGCTGAAGCCTGTCGGCAGGCTGGACAAAGATAGCGAGGGGCTGCTGCTTTTCACGAACGATGGAGACTTGGCTGCTCAACTCACGCACCCAAAGCATTCGGTGCCAAAGACTTATCGCGTGGTTGTCGAGGGGCTGGTAGATGAATCTAAGGCAAAGAGGCTGCAGGCAGGGGTTTGGCTGCCCTTGGACAAGGGCGAGAAAAAGGGTCGCAAGACGCGGCCGGCAGAAATCCACTCGCTAGGGCAGGAGAGCAAGGCCAACCGGACGACGATCGAGATCACCATCAGCGAAGGGCGCAAGCGACAAGTGAGGGCGATGTTCGATTCGGTCGGGCACACGGTTTTGGAGCTTAGGCGGATTCGGTTCGGTCCCATCTCGCTAGGCAAACTGCCTCCGGGAGCCTGCAAAGTTCTCACCAAGAGTGAGGTAGATCGCCTGCGAACTGCGATCGAAAAAGGCGAAAGCGAACATTCTGCGCGTCCGACCCGTCCTTAGGTGTCCGTGCCGCAACCGCACTGCCCATTACCACGTAGTTAGTGATATAATTCACAAAGTACGCGTTGCGCCTTGACAATCGGCCAAAGTTTTGTTAGATTTTAGAAGGAACCCGAGACCTAAGTACCGAATCTTACTCATCCCCGCCGATCCGCCCAAGGGAACGCGGGCCCTGATGGATTGCGTTATCAACCACGGGGACCCAAGCCGAGGTCTTTACTAATTCTGGAAAAACGAATGACAACGAATAGCGTGCTGCCCGCCGCCCCCCACGAAGAACCTCTCGACGAAGAGCTCCTCGCCGAAGAGGAAGCTGCCGAAGAGGAAGCCGAAGAGGAGGAAGAAGAAGAGCAAGCGCCACCCGCCCACGACGACTCTGAGGAGTTGGAAATGTGGATGCGGCAGACGCGTCGTGCCCAACTTCTGACGCCTGAGCAGGAAGTTTCGCTCGCCCGACGCGTTCAGGCTGGCGACCCGCATGCTAAGCGGATTCTAATCGAATCGAACTTGCGGCTCGTTGTGAGCATCGCCAAGAAGTACAACGCCCGAGGAATCCCGCTTGCAGACCTGATTCAGGAAGGCAATCTGGGCCTCATTCGAGCCGTCGAGAAATTCGACTGGCGCAAGGGCTTCCGATTTTCGACGTACGCGACGTGGTGGATTCGGCGAGCGATTGCTCGTGCGATCATCAACCAAGGGCGCACGATCCGCATCCCGGTTTACGTTGCCGAGTTGATCAACAAGGTGATGAAGACGCAGAACCGCCTCCAGCAGGAGTTCCAGCGCGAAGCGACGGAAGAAGAGATCGCGGCTGAGGTGGGCTTGTCAATCGACCGAGTTCGCGAGATGCTCCGCGTTTCTAATGAGCCGCTTTCGTTGGAGCAGCCTGTCGGCGAGAAGGACAACTCCTCGCTCGGTGATTTCGTACCGAATCAGAACATGCCGTCTCCGGTCGAGGTCACCAAAGAGATGATCAAGAACGAGGAGATCGACGCGATTCTCGGGAAGCTGACGCTTCGCGAGCGCGAGGTCGTCCGGTTGCGATTTGGCTTGGATGATGGCTTGCCGAGGACTTTGGAAGAGGTCGGAACGGCGCTGAACGTTACGCGAGAACGCGTGCGGCAGATCGAGCTTCGCGCGATGAAGAAGTTGCGTCACATCGGCCAAGAGCTTTCCGCCCTGGGCGTTCGGCTACAGACGTCCGCCTAGCGCCGGCTCGATTCGGAATACTTCCCAATTGCCGTAGGTTTCGATCGAAGTCACTTGTCCGACCGCTAGTGCAACCGACATTTGATCTTCGCGGAATCTGCCGTCACGCGCTACCACGATCACGCTTCCTTCTTGCTCGACCACGTTGCGCAAATCGTGCATCGTATCGGCGGTTAATGTGTTCGCACCGAGCCACCACTGAATGCTGGGGTGAGACGTCTTGCCCCTTTCTTTTTCGCCGCTGGTTCTGTACTCGACAATCGGTAAGCCTTGCGTTGATGCGAGGATTGCCGCGCGGGTTGGTTCGGCGTGCGTTTGTCCCCAATAAAGCGGCGGTGCGACGATCAACGTCACGAGGGCGACCGGCGCAAATGCGGCGAAGCCTTGCAATTGCGGGCCACCGCGTTTAAAAAAACAAAGAGCCGCAGCACCAAGAAACCCGAGAATCGAAGTGTAGTAGCCGAGTTTCAGCGCGTACACCGATATGCTGCCATCGTCATCCAGAAAGAGACCGTAAGCGAAAAGTGCGATGGAAATGACTAGCATTAATATCGCGTACTCCCACCGAGGTCGCTCGGAGGTGCGCTGCAAGTATCGACTGATTAGAACCGCAAGCGCGGGGAATATCGGCAAGATGTAATGTGGCAACTTAGTGCCCGAGAAGCTGAAGATAACGAAAACGATCCAGACGAACGCCCAAAGATATTGCTCCAACTTCCCTTCCCTGTTTCGCCAGGCGCCAACGAGCGAAAGAGAGAAAGGCAGGAGGCCCGCAAAAATAATCGGGACGTACATCCAAATCTGGCCAACGTGCACCGGGTCGCCCTCGCCGGTTAGCCGGCCGAAGTTCTGTTTGATCAGAAACTCTTGGATGAAGTCAGGAGACCGCAACGCAGCGGCGATGTACCACGGCAAAACCGCCGCCAGAAAAAGCGCAATCGAGCCGATTCGCCACCAACCCGCGCGGGCCCATCCGCCGATACGCCAATGCGCATAAACCCCCAACAATCCAAAAACAACCAGCGGCATAGGGCCCTTGGCGAGTACGGCGAGGGCAAGCGCGATGCCTGCGGCGACATGCCAACGCGGGTCTTCACGCGCTTTCCAAAGCGAAAATAGCGCGGTCGTCATTCCAAGAATGAGTAGCGGGTCAGGGATAAACATTCGCCCGACTCCGATAAAAAGCACGGACACCGACAAGATCATTACCGCGCCAATGCCGCGCGAAAACAAGCCGACGGCCGTGAGCGTGCCGAGCGTTGCAAGAATGCTGGGCAATCGCAACGATATCACCCCGTCCGCGCCAAAAAGGTCGGCGATCCAGGCTGTCCAGAAAACCAGGATCGGCTTCTCCCAAAACGGGTCGCCTCGGTAGGTGGGCATCACCCAGTCGCCGCGGTCCTGCATCTCCATGAGCGCCACGGAATACAAGCCCTCGTCAAGATCGAATGGCCCGTACGACCAAAATCCCCAGAAGCAGGCGAGGACGAACAACCCTAGTGCCGGCCACGCCCAAATCCGCATCGGACCCATCTTACCGGCGCACATCGTAGAATAGGGCATGGCAGAAATCGGCAACCGAATATTTGGCGTTGAGACCGAGTTCGGCTGCCTTACTACCGACCCGGAAGCGACGGGCTACGAGGAAATCGTGGAGCAGGTCAAGGACCATGTCTTCTATCAGATGAAGCTTGGCGCCATCGACCGTCACCCGCGGGATGAAGCCTTCGAGCCGGCGTACAGCGGGGGCTTCCTCGTCAATGGCGCGCGGCTTTACGTGGACGCAGTTGGTAGCCATCAGGAGTACGCGACCGCCGAATGTCGCAGTATCCGCGACCTGATTGCCAACGACCGGGCTGGGCACAAAATACTAATGCGGGCTGTGCACGAATTGGGGCTGGAGGATACTTGCAGCTTTTACAACAACTCCGTTGACCACTTCGGAGGGCATACGTTCGGGTGTCATGAGAATTACATGATTCGCTCGAACGACAACTTCCTAAATGAATCTGTGCACGACGTTTATCCGTTCTTGGTTACGCGGCAGATCTATGCAGGCGTTGGACGCGTCGGTGGGCACATTATCGATTACGCCGGCGCACGACCAACGCATAGAGATGTCATTCGCAATCCCGTGGATTACATTTGGGTGAGCAATATTTATGCGGTAAGCCCGGATGATTCGCAGCGTTTTCAGTTGAGCCAACGGGCGGATCATATAATCAAGGCGATCGCGAGCCGCGTTCGCTTTAATCGTGCGCTTATTAATCCAAAGTGGGAAGCGTTTTACGGCAATCAGAACACGACGCGTTTGCATCTATTGTTCGGCGAATCGAATCAGATGGAATACGCGTATGCGCTGAAGGTCGGAACAACGTGTTTGGTTTTGGACCTCGCTGAGGACGGCTTAATCCCACCATATCTGCGACTCGATGATCCCTTGGTTGCGCTGCGGGAGGTGAGCCGGGATGAGTCGTACAAGTGGGTTGTGACGCTCGAAGACGGCTCAACGATTCGCTCGGTGGACTTGCACCGGCGGTACTTGGAATTGGCGCAAACCTATCGCGGGCGGGATGCGGAAACGGATTGGATCCTGACGGAGTGGGAAGCGACCTTGGACGGATTGGAAAAAGACCCCCTCTCCTTAGGAGACCGATTGGATTGGGTTGCTAAAAAGAAGCTGGTTGAAATGTACATGGATGCGGAGGGCATCGATTGGGGAGACGATGCGTTGCATTCCGTGGATCTGGAATATCACAATATCGACCCGCGAAAGAGTTTGTATCAAGGACTGGTCGAGACCGGTGGCGTAAAGAGAGTCGTTACCGAAAATGATATCGCCAATGCAATGTCCGACCCACCGGAAAATACCCGCGCTTTAGGACGTGCGCATCTTGTCAAATGGCTTGTCCGCCGCAACAGCCCGGCGGCGTACTGGGTGGATTGGGATGCGGTTTATTTAGACCGGCAGACAGTGGTGGAATTATCCGACCCGATGCATAACTATGCAGAATTGACCGACTTAGAATTCTATAAGTAGCACTGCCCCAACACGCTGCGTGTTGAGGCAGCACGATCGTCTTAGTTCGCGGTTGCTTGCGAGAGCGATTGATACAACATGAACGTGTTACCGTCATCGTCGAAAAACGTGCAAAGACGCACCATGTCCGGGATCGTGATCGTCTCGCCATCGAAGCGTACGTTCTTCTTCTCTAGCTCGGATCGCGAGTGATCGATGTCCGAGACGCCGAAAACGAGCGTAGAGCCGCCTCCGATCTTGACCTCTTCGACTTGCGATAGGCCGATCCAGACCCCGTTGGTGGGCGACTTCAGCTCGCACCAACCCATTTCCTCAAGCAAGTACTCGAGATTGAAGCCGAGCACATCCTGGAACCAGGCGACGGACTTCTTGATATCCTTCACGCTCAGGGTGCACGTGAGGCCGCCGCTGTAGCCGATCTCTTCGGCGCGGCTTCCCAATTTGACTATAGTTTCGGTTCCCATATCTTCTCCTTGGCAAACCGTGGCGGCTTGCACTCATAAAGTATATCTAGTATACTATTTGTTGTAAGTGAAAGACCTTCGCCGAGAAGAGTTCGAGACGCTTTTCCACAGAAAGTGGTCGATCCCCATCCTCGCGGAGCTCAAACGACAGGGCGGATCGAAGTTCGTCACGCTGGGAAACCGTCTGGAAGTTGGTCCTTCTGCGCTGAGACAAACGCTCGACTTTCTGATCGAC